>NZ_JBNMIZ010000063.1:0-12401 GCF_050873525.1 Brachyspira sp.
TAAGAAAATAAAATAATTTTTTTAAATAATAAAAAATATTATTGATTAGGAATAGAAGCGCCGATTTTTACATCAAAATCTTTTCTTATTTTGTCGAATTTTTCTCTGTTTTTAATTATTGCCGAATTCATTTTATTAATCGCTCTTTGATTTGCGCTATATAACGCGAGCGATTTTCTTGCATAAGCCGTCATTTCGATTTTTTTGTCGGGTTCTAAATTTATTAATTTGATTATCGTATTATAATAGCCTTCGTTAGCGGCGAGCATTCTGTATCTTTTCATTTCCATATCGTTAATATATTTATCGTTATAGGCTTCGTTATTTAAAGGCGAAACATAAACGACTTCTTCCTGTGAAATATTTTCCATAGCGTTAATAAGATTTTCTATAGTTGAAAGAGAATCCGCTCTTGAAATTTCCTCTCCTCTATTCAAAAACACAATCGGGTCGCTTTCGGCATTCTGTTTGATTATTTTCGATTCTTCGTCCATAGTTTTTATGTAGGCTTCTTTTGGAGAGAGAACTTTTTTATCTTCGTCCGTCACAATGTCAACGCTTCCTTCCGATAAAAGAACTATACTCGAACCGTTTTCCGCAAAGGCAACTTCAAATTCAGTTCCTCTAACTATCGCCGAAGTATTTGCCGTGTGAATTTCGACTATATTTCCTATATCTTTTTGAATATTTACTTTAATATATCCTTCGAGTAAAGACAATGAAATTTTATTATCTTTATCAATATTTTTATAAATAGGAGGATTAACTAGCAGAATCGTATTTTCATTAACCGTTATATTTCCTATTTTTCCGCCGTTTTTTGTTATTGAAATTTCCGCTTGAGAATTGCTTGAAGTTCTTAATTTATATTCGTTATGAATTTCGCTTCCTCTGAAAACTCTTAAAGATTTGTCCGCTTTTTCTATGAACGCCACTCCCGAAATTCCCGTCACCTTAAAAGATACATCTTGAGAAAAAAGAAAACTACTATTAAAAAGTATTAATATAGGCAGTAAAAATATTCTTAAGTCTTTCATATTCTTTACTCCATAATTATCGGCTAAAATCATAAATCTTCTAACCGTTTATATTTTACATGCTACAATCAAAAAGTCAATAGATTAATTTATCAAATCAATTCTATTTGAGGAAATTCGGGATATGAAAAAATTAAGTCCAAATTGAAACCGTTAATTTTTATAATTATATCCTTGTAATCCTCCGCATTTTCTATCTTGCAGCATACGCTTATAATATAGCAATTATCTATGGAAAATGTTGCAAAAAATAAATCATCGGCGTTATAAATCGCTCTTTCTTCCAAATTTATTTCTATAGAATCTTTTATATCGAAAATCTTTTTGCCGAAAGTTTTTATATAAGCTTCTTTTAATGTCCATAATGTGTAAAAATCAATTTCCAATTTTGAGGACGATTTTAATAATTTGTATTCGTTAAATGAAAAATATTCCTGCGCTATATCGAAGAAATTTCTTTTTTTCAAAAATTCGCCGTCAACTCCGATTAATTTATCAGTCATTGCAACGGCTATCAAATCTTTTGAATGCGTCCCGTTAAAAAATATTTCGTTTTCGCCCGCAAAATAAGGTTTTCCGTTTTCGCCTCTTTCTATAATTAAATTTAGATTTTTAGATTTTGAATAATATTTTGAAGCCATGTCTTTTGAAATATTTTCTATTTTAGAACTTTCATTTTCGGTTTTATTTGAATTATCGCTAAAAATATATTTTAAGTATATAGTTTGAATTTTGTCTTTTCTTTTCGTCTTTTCCAATTTCAACTCTCTTTTGATTATTAAAAAGTATTTCCGTCTTCGTTTCAATCTTTATATAATAAACCATTGATTTATTATTGCAATATTTAATAAAATATTTTCTATCATAAATTTATTTTTAATATATAATAAAAAATAAAAATTATAATCAATAAATAATAACGGAATAATGAAAAAGAAACTTGAATTACAAACTACAACTTTATGGGATTATCCTTCGCAGCAATATTTGAAAAGCGAGGAAGAAAAACATAAATTCTACGCGGGAGCGACTCCATCCTATATTATTTGGAATCTTCTAAATAGATACACTAAAGAAAAAGATTTAATTGTCGACCCGATGGCGGGAAGCGGAACTACGATAGATGTGGCGCGAGAATTAAACAGACGGGCTTTGGGATACGATATTAATCCGAAGGCTTTGGAGCGAAAAGATATTTTTAAAGCGGACGCTCGAAAAATTCCGATTGAAAATGAAAAAGTTGATTTTGTATTTGTCGACCCGCCTTATAGCGACCATATAAAATATTCGGAAGAAAAAAACTGCATCGGAAAATTGAGCGCAAAGGGAGAAGAATATTATAAAGCGATGGACGATTGTTTTAAAGAAATATTTAGAATAATGAAAAAAGACAGATACATGGCTTTATATGTTTCGGATTCTTATAAAAAAGATTATCCTTTTATGCCGATTGGTTTTAAATTATTCGAGCTATTAAATAAATATTTCATTCCAATAGATATAATTTCAGTCGTTCGTCATAATAAAACTTTAAACAAAGGCAATTATCATATTTCTGCCATTGAAAATAATTATTATTTGCGAGGATTCAATTATTTATTCGTGATGTATAAGATTGGAAATAGGACTATTGATAATAACGGAAGATTGCATTTAAGGGATTTATAAAATTTTTAATCCGTTTAATTTAAGAATACGCATTAAGTCCTATTTTTCTTAATATTCGGAGAAAATCCATTACGGTTTCGTTATCCAATTTTTCTATTTTGCTTTCTTCTTCCAAATCTCTTAATTTATCGTCTATATCGTTTTCTATGCATATTATTATATCCGAACTATTTTGCCAATCGGGTTTATTGCTTTTTGATTTAAATAATTCGTCAACAAATAATGAAAATTTTATTAATGTTTCTTTATCTTTAATATATTTTTCCGTATTATCGTAAACGGCTCTTGCGCATTTATTATCTCTTATTTTTTCATCATATTTAATATTTTCTTCATAACTTTCCCCGCACAATTCCAATTTTATTTTCATCGCTTCTTTTAAGAAAATTTCTTTGCTTATTCTTTTGCTTTCATAATCTTTTATTATTCTTTTTATTTTCTCAGAAAGTTTTTCGTAGAAAGCGGGATTTTCTTCCATTTTTTCTTTTATCATATCGTTAGCGGCGTTTAATATCGCGTCAGCTTTTGCATCTCCCAAACATTCTATTTCTTTTTCAAAATCTTGGCTAAATATATTTGGAATTTCATTAAGAACTTTTACTTTCGTTTCCGTTCCGATAAATGTGTCGTATAATTTTTGCATTTTAGATTCGTATTCTTTAAAATCTATTGCCTCGTTATGTTTCAATCTCAAACTTTTTCTCAAATCTATGCATAATTTAAATAATTCTTTATAAGATTTTATTTCCTCTTCGGTAAAACTTTCTAAAAAACTTTCGCTAAATTGACAGATATTTAAAAGTTTAGAATATTTTGCAAATAGATTATAAAATTTTTCTCTATTTTCTTTTTCGGAGAGTAAATCTCTGCATATTGATAATTTATCCGTTTTATTAGATTTTAATTCTGGTAGAAATTCTATCAATTCGTTATACGATTTTTTGAATTCTTCTATTTTTTCTTTTAAGTTAAAAACCGCTCCGTCTATATCTTCAGAATCGTAATTTGCAAGTTTGTCGTATTTATTTAAAGCCAAATCTAAATTTTTTAATAAGCCTCTATAATCTATCAATATTCCGAAATCTTTGCCTTCATAAGTTCTATTTACTCTCGCTATCGCCTGTAAAAGCGCATGGTCCTTCAATTCTTTATCCATATACAAAACTTGAGCTTTCGGCGCGTCAAATCCCGTTAAAAGTTTATCAACGACTATAAGTATGTCAATTTTTCCGTCTTTGAATTTCTTTATTATTTCGTCAGTATATTTTCTTTCGTCATTTGTATATTTGCCGTAAAGTTCTTTCCATTTTTTAGAAACATATTTTTTATTTTCAGTAATTTCATCCTCTTCGCTTTCGGGCGCTTCGGAAGATATAACCGCTTCAGTTTCCAGATTATGATATTCGTCAAAAATTTCTTTCATTTTTAAAGCTTGGAATTTACTTGAAACGGCAAGCATAGAATTAAAATTTGTGCCTTTCAAATTTTTCTCATAATGTTTCGCTATATCGCAAGCCAATTTTATTAATCGATTATAATTTTGATTTATAGTATTTTCTTTCACTCTTTTATTTTGCAAATCGCTTTTTTGTTCTTCGGTAAAATCTTTTGTGATTAATTCGTATCTTTCGTCCAAAGCGTCTTCGTCTAAAATTTTTAAATTTATTAATCTGCTTTCATAATATAGAGGAACGATTACTTTATCCCGCAAACCGTCTCTTATCGTATAGCAGTCAATAAATCCGCCGAATTTTTTAGCCGTGCTTTTTTCAGCTTTGTATAAAGGAGTTCCCGTAAAACCTATATAGCATGCGTTTGGAAAAACTTTTCGCATTTTATTTGCCAAATCTCCGTATTGAGTTCTATGGCTTTCGTCAACCAAAACGAATATATCGGGCGAATCGATTTTTATTTTTTCTTCAAATACTTTTTCAAATTTATTTATTACTGTAGTTATTATCGATTTATTATTTTTTATGAGATTTATTAAATGTTTTCCCGAATTTGCTTTATTAACCGATATAGAAGTATTTTGAAAAGTTTTATGAATCTGTTCGTCCAAATCTATTCTATCGGTTACGACTATAACTTTTGAGCATTTTATTTTTTTCGATATAATTTTTGTAAGCATTGACATTGTAAGACTTTTTCCGCTTCCCTGCGTATGCCAAATAACGCCTCCGTCTCTTTTGCCGTTTTTTATATTATTTATTCTTTTAATAGTTTTTTTGATTGCAAAATACTGATTATATCTTGCGACTTTTTTATCTTTTCCGTCAAATATTATAAAATATTCCAAAATATCTAAAAATCTTTCTTTTTCAAATAGAGAATATAATGTTATATCGATTTCGTCTATTTTTCTGTCGGTAATTATTTCGTTTAATTTTTCTTTTATTTTTCCGTCATCTTCTTTATTATGCCAAACGGAATAGAATTTTTTATTCGTTCCAGCCGTTGCATATTTTATGGTTTCGTCATTTGCGCATAATAATAATTGAGAGAATTTAAATAACTGCCTTATCTCTCCATCTTTTTGATTTATCCTCATTTGTTCTATCGCATTGTCTATACTAACGCTTGCCTTTTTAAGTTCTATTATTCCGAGCGGGATTCCGTTTATAAAGACTACCAAATCGGGTCTTCTCGTTTTTTCTTTTTCTTCCGTATTTTGTCTTTTCACTTCAAATTCTTCGGTTATGTGAAAAGCGTTATTTTCGATATTATTAAAATCTATATAATGAATATTAAAACTTTCGCTTTTGTTTCCAACTTTTTCTTTATAAGATTCGCCTTTAAGAATTTTTTCTGTTATTTTTTCATTGGCGGTTAAATAGCCGTTTATTAGCGGAACATCCAAATCGTCTATAGCTCGTTTAATATTTTCTTCGGAGAATTTTTGCTTTTTATCATTGTAAATAAAATAATTAAATTTATTCATTTGATTTTCAAGAATATTTTTAAGAATAATATTTCCGTTATCACTGCCTCTTTCTTTAAAAGCGTCTTCTGGACTTAAATATTTATAGCCAATATTTTTGAATAGTTCTATAACTTTATCTTGCAAAAATCTTTCGCTATATTCTTTCGGCATTGTAAAATCCTAATTTCATATTTTATAATTATACAATTTGGAATTATAAAATCAACTATATTATTCATTTTAAAAACTTATTAATAATGCAAAATTAAAAATTTGACTTATTATATTTTTAATATATCATAATAATAAAAATATGGAGGAATTGGCATGTCTGTAAAAAATAAATATGAAGAACATTCTCTTCCTAGCGTTTCTATAGTTATGGGTTATTTGGCGATAAAAGATTGTTCTTCTATAGAGGAAAAAATAAATATTCTTTCTATGTTAGGATACGGAAAAAGCGAAATGGCTCAAATATGCGGAACTACGGTAAATAATATTTCGTCCGTTATCAATAAATCAAAATCTAAAAAATCCGTTGCGGTGAAAAAATCAAAATAATATTTGTAGAATATGGGAAACAAAAAAGAAAAAATAAATCTTCCTAAAGAATATATAAATACTTTAAAAAACGCTAAAGAATTATATTCTCATATTTTTAGTTTTGAAATTGGACTTCGACTTGCAATAGATAATCATTTAACCGAATGGATAGGAAAAGAATGGTGGAATATAAAATTGGCAAAAGACATGCCAGAAATTTTTAAATATGCCGAAGAACATAAAAAACAATTCTTTATTAATAAAATTGATAAATCTATTCATAATATACATTTTGTAACAATAGGGCATTTGTCGGAAATAGTAAAGAAATATAAAGAGACATTTATACCCGAAGTTTTTCCTAATTTGCATGTTTTTTTAGGACATATTGAATATATAATAAAAATACGAAATTGCTGCTGTCATATGCATCCAAATATAGACAAAGAATATATTAAAATATTGGAAGCCGAAACTTTAATTTTATCTAAAATTATAAATTCTAAAATAATATAAATAATTTGTTTGGAATTATAAAATCAACTGTTAATTATTGATATTCTAAATAAATAATATAAAATATAACTAAATTTGAATTAAACTATATTAAAATAAATCGCTATGCGAACCTATCGCTATGCATACAAGAATTAAAGTTTTATTTTCTTTTTTGTATATCAAAAGTAAATCGGGTTTTATATGGCATTCTCTAAAACCAGCATATTTTCCGACTAATTTATGGTCTTTATATTTCGGCTCTAATATTTCGTCATTTAAAAGTTTGTTTATAATTCTTTTAGCGATTTCTTTATCTTTTTGATTTAATCTTTTGTATTGTTTTCTAAATTTTGACGAGGGTTTAAATCTATACATTATAAATCTTTCTCAAATTCTTCAAAGTTTTTATATATTTTTAAATTATCTTTTTCTTTTTTGTAGGATTTTATAGCTTTATCTATTCCTTTTTCTTCTTGTATTTTCACTTTTGATTTTGAAATTTTTGCCATGCTTTTTATAGCTTTTATCAAATCTTCGTTCGCATTTTCTATGGTTAATTTTACAGTCATAATTTTCCCTCTACGATTTAATTTTTACTTTTTCCAAATTGTATAATTTATAAATCAAAATATCAATATTTATATGTTCTTTTTTGATGCCAAAAAAGAACCAAAAAGCATTTCTTTTTTTGTCGCTCTGCGCACCTTCGGTGAAAAAAAGAAACAAAAAAACAACTCCGTGCAGAATTCGTAGCTTTTTAATTTATGGGATAGCTTATTTATTTTAAATCTTTCTTTATTAAGCAACGGGAGTTTTACTCCCTCACTACTGAATAATTAACCTCATTTATATTCTTTGTCATTGCGAGGCTACTGCCGAAGCAATCCACACAGAATAGATTACTTCGCCTCGCCCTGCGTGCCTACGGCAACGGCTCGTAATGACGAAAAAATGAACTGTCATTGCGAGGCTCTGCCGAAGCAATCCACATTATAATCTAACCTCGCCCGTCATCAACTTCTTAATTACCCCGCTTTTCATTTTCTTAATCTCCTCTTTCTGCTCCTTCAAATTATCTATTTCGGTGTCAAGCAAACTTAAATATTCGCCTATAATCTTTTGTTCTTCAATAGATTTTGGAATGCATATTTCTATATTTCTAAAATTATTTAATGAAATAAAATATCTTTGCCCCATTCCATCAGATAAACGATAAGCCTGTCTATGAAAAAAATCCGTATCACACATATAAGACTTAAATTTTAAATCTATTTCTTTATTAAATCTAACACGAATTATATGATAACTATAAACCGTATCGTGAAAATCTTCCATTGCGACAGACGATTTTGCAATACCTTCTCTATCTTCAGAGCTTGGAGTAATAAATAAATCGCCTTTTCTTATATTGCACTTTTCTAATTGTTTTTCTGTAGCCGTTGTCATATAAGATATTTCTTTTTCGTAAAGTTTATTTCTATTAAATACATCTAAATAATTTAATAGTTTTATAGGTATTTCATTATCTCTAATTTTTTTATCAACTCCCGTAGCGGTTATTATTCCTAAATCTCCAAGTTTAACGGTTTCCCATTCGTCATTAAAACCTTTAAATCTCGCTTCTCTATTTAATAATTTTTTAGCCATTCCTTTTTTAAATCTTTCTTTTTCTTCAATTAATTTTATTGTGTTTTCTAAATATGCATCAATTTTTGAAAGAGCGGAGGCAATGCGTTTTTGTTCGTCTAACGGCGGTAAATGTATGACTATATCTAAAAATTTATTTTTTGATATATTATATCTTGTTATACCCTGCGCTAATCTATATGTCGATTTTCTTATATAATCGGAACGGAAATAATATCTGGCAAATTCTGGCAATAATATATTAAAATCAAATCTAAATCCAAAACAAAAACTATTTAAATAAGTATTTTCTACTTCGTCAAGTAATACGGAACTCATAGCTACTTCGTTTGGAGTTTCAGATGATATTGTAAAAAATGCATCGCCATATTTTACTAAATTTTGATTTTCATTTTTATCTACAAAAACATCCTTAAATCTATTAATATCTACCTTATCACTATCGTATATACTTTTGTAAGTTATATATTTTGCATTGCAATTTTCAGAAAAAGATTTTGCTTTTTTATTTCTTAAGCCTCCGTAAGATGTTCCAATTTTTGATAAATTATATTCTTTCCAGCCATAGGGTAGTTTATTCATAATTACTCCTTATATTCCTTAAATATATACATAGGATTGTGGAGCATAATTTATATTAAATTCTGCTAATTTTTTAGGTTTACGATATTTTTTTATTTTTCCTATTTTTATAGCATACGCTTTATTTTTATCTTCAAAATATTGATAAAAAAAATCTATAGAAACACCAGAATCATTTTTAATTACATCCCAAATTTTATCTAAATTATCTGTAATAATATCTTCTATTTCAAATTCGCCAACTATTTTTGATATTGGAGAAGAAGAATATATTATTATTTTTTTTATATTTTTCCTTTTAAAAATATTTTTTCTGATTTCGTATTTTTTACTACCATTAAATATTTTTTCAACATATTCGGGTTTAATCGACAATAAAACTTTCATTTACTTTACACTCTCTTAATATTAATAAAAACTCTTCTTTTGATATTTGTTTTAATCCTCTTATTTCATTTTCAAAATTCTTTAATATTTTTAAGTCTAATAATCTTTTTCTATTAATTCTATTACCTGCTGGTATTGAATAAACATATAAAAAATTTATTAGAAAAGGTTTTGTATTACTATACTCCCACTGATTCATAAGTTCTTTATCCGTGAAAACGCTTCTTTTTCTTGCACTTTTTATAAATTCTTCATAAGAATTAAATTTATCTATTTTGTCTTCTACTATTCCTATAGTGGTTATAACGGAAGAATGATAAGCCGATTTGCCTTCCTCTTTGGTTCTATAAAATACTATAATATCTCCCCGCTTTACATTTCTATTAAGAGAGCGTGATATATAAACTTTACTTATAGCGTTTCTATGAGGTGAATTTTCTTTAAAATCTTTAGATGATTCGGTTCTTAAATATGAATCTGGTAATAATTCCGTATGATATTGTGGATATATAGGTATTAGAAATATATTTGTATTTGCTGAAAAAAATGGATATGTAATTTTAGGATTTTCTTTAAAGAATTGTTTTGAAAAATCTCTAACATAAACTAATTCCCCATTGTTGCCTTTTTCTCCCCAATATTTAAAACCATATTCTTCAAGTAAATTGATTAATCTTTTTTGTTCATTTCTTTTATTAAAAATAGTAACATATATTTCGTTAACTTTATTAACAATAGCATTATCAAATATTATTTTTATAAATCTTTCTCCTAATTTTAAACCGTTAGATTCTACTTTGAATGTTCCTATTTTTAATCTTTTTTTAGCTTTAAAAATAGGTTTTATATCAGAATAATTTTCATTTTTATCTTCAACTTTTAAATATAGAAATGATAATAATTTGTTATCTTTATATGTTATGTATGCCATTTCATTAGATTTTTTATTAAACCATTTTTCAAAACCGTCATAATCTTCTTTTAAAGAATCAAAAAAATTATCGGATAAATCTATATTGCCAAAGTATTCTTTTTCAACAGATAAAACTTTATAATCTATAAGTTCTGGATATTCGGAATGTATTTTTTCTAAAAATGAATCAATAGAAAATACTTTATCGCTTATATTTAATAATTTAGATTTTTCATGTATTTTCTTATCTTCTGTAATAAATATATCGACTCTATTATTAAATAATTCATTTAATAGTATAGAATCGTTTATATCATTTTGATTTTTATCTAATTTTTGTGAGATTTCAGATACTTCATTACTTAATTTTGCTTGCGTTTTTAATATTTCATAACTTTGAATTTTTATACTTAATATTTCTAACACATTGGAATTAGGATTTTTATTTAATTCTTCAATAGTTATTGGATGAATGCATGCTTTATAATCTGCTTTATTAAGCCATTTAAAAAGGCTTCCTATTTCTCTTTTTATTGCATTAATATTATTATTATTTTCTCTATGAATAATAATATTTGTATCTAAAAGTGCTTTCATTAATAATCCTCAATATAATTATAATTTATTTATTATAATATCATTAATACAATTATAATCAATAATACAAAAAATTATTACAATAAAAAATTAATTATTTAAATCACAACTTTATCAAAAATAATTTTCGCTTCATTTTCTAATTTTTTCCTTTCGCTTTCCAAATTATAAATTTTTAATTTTGAGGCTTTTAAATCTACATTTTTAGAACTTTCAAAAGAATCGATATATCTTACTATATTTAGATTATAATCGTTCGCTTTAATTTCGTCCAAACTCACAACTCTGCAATATTCGTCAATATCTTTTCTTTTTCTGTATGCGGAAACTATTTTTAAAATATCTTCTTCTCTTAATTTATTTTGCCGTTTGCCTCTATAGTAATCGGCTCGGGCGTCAATAAAAAATATATCTTTATTTTTATTATTATTTTTTAGAATTAGTATGCAAGTCGGAATCGAAGTTCCATAAAATAAATTTTCGGGAAGTGCGATAATCGTATCAATTAAATTATTTTCAATTATTCTTTGTCTTATAATTCCTTCACTCGCTCCTCTTGATAAAACTGTAGGAGGCATTACTACAACCGTTATTCCGTTTTCTTTCATGCTATTAATCATATGAAGTAAAAAAGCCAAATCACCTTTTGTCTTCGGAGGAATTCCAAATTCAAATCTGCCGTATTTATCGTTTGATGCAATCTCTTCGCCCCATTTATCCAAACTGAAAGGAGGATTTGCAACCACTACATCGAATTTAGCCAATTTGTCTTTTTCTATAAATTTTGGTTCTTTAATCGTATCGCCCCATTCTATTTTTGCCGAATCGCCAATTTCATGCAGATACATATTCATTCTGCAAAGCGAATAAGTTTGACTGTTTTTCTCCTGCCCGTAAATGGAACAATTATCTTTTCCAATTTCTTTATTTACTTTAATAAGGAGTGAACCGCTGCCGCAAGTCGGGTCGTAAACTTTCACGCTTTTTCTGTCGCTCACTATTTTTGCGATAAGCATTGAAACTTCTGGAGGAGTAAAAAATTCGCCGCCTTTCTTTCCCGCATCGCCCGCAAAATTTGAAATCAAATATTCGTAAGCGTCTCCCATCACATCGTTATTTTGAAGCGCGCTCGGACTCAAATCAAGTTCACTGTCGCTAAAATCTTCGAGCAAATGTTTTAAAATCGCGTTTCGAGTTTTTGTCTCTCCGAATTTATTTGAATCGTTAAAATCTATATTGTTAAAAATGCCGTCAAATTTTTGAGGATTATCTCTTTCGATTTTTCTTAAAGCAGCGTTTATAATCTCTCCAATATTCGGCGCTTCCTTATTTTGAAGCAAATATTCAAAATTCGAATCTTCGCTCACTTTATAATTCATTCTTCCAATCGCTCTATTTAATCTGTCGTTATCTCCTTTATATTTTTCTTCCAGTTCTTTTCTTTTTTCTTTTGAAAAGTCCGATAAATATTTTACGAAAAGCATACTTAAAATATAATCTTTATAAGCGGAAGAATCTATAGAGCCTCTAAAAGTATCGCAGGCTTTCCAAACTATATTTTCCACAGTTTCTTTTGTAGTTTTAGGCATCATTTTCTCCTTAAAAA
>NZ_JBNMIZ010000064.1:0-12330 GCF_050873525.1 Brachyspira sp.
ATTTAAGCCTCTCTTTAATTAATAAATAATTCTAATTAAACTTTTTCAAATTATATAATATTAAAAAAATTTGTCAACTATTTTTTTAATATTAACTGAAACATATTATACAACATTTAAAATTTTTTGTCAACAGTTTAAAATAAAATTTTATTTCTAAATATAATTTTTAAAAGCATTCTATCAAATTGCTAATTTATCCCATAAACTATATAATCCATATATTATGAAAAAAAATATTTTAACTAAAGAATCCAACATTGAAAATATAAAAGAAATTGCAGCTTTTTTATGCGATATTATAAAAGACGGCGATTTGATAATAATGAAAGGAAATCTTGGCTTCGGAAAAACTACTTTTGTGAGAATATTTGCAAAACTGCTTAAAAGCGAAGATATTATAAGCAGTCCTTCTTTTACATTAATAAACGAATATGATATAATTCTTAAAAACAAAGAAACGATATTAAGGCATATTGACCTTTATAGACTTTCTTACGAAGAGGAATTGGATAATATAGGATTCAAAGATAAAATTAAAGAAAACGGAATTACAATGATTGAATGGGGAGATAAATTTGAAAACTATTTCGATAAACCTTATTACGAACTTGAAATTGAAATGCTCGAAGCTGAAGAAAATTGCAGATTATATAGGATAAATTTAATTTCATGAAAAACTCAAAAAAAATTATATTGGCAAAAATTGTTTTATTATTTTCGTTTAATTTATTTATTTCTTGTTTGAATTTAAATAAAATTGAAAACGGAACGAATATATTTGTCCAAACAAAAGTCTCTTCTTTAAATATAACTATAGGTGACGATATAATTTACGAAGTTAGAATTATTTCAAAAAAAGAAATCGATTATCAGTTTGAAGATATTTCATTTGACGAAAGAGAAAATCAATCGAGAATAATCGAAGTTCAAAACGAAACGAAAAACATTGGAAATTATAAAGAAAGAATCATAAAATACAGAATCGGATTTTATGACATTGGGCAGTTCGTCATTTTTCCTTTTAAGATTTCCTACGAATATAATAATCAATATAGAGAATTAAACGGAGACGATATTAATATTTTGGTTTATTCTTTTTCGGACGGAGAAATTTTGCCTCCGATGAAATCTACGGTTTCAATTCCGATGCCTCAATCCGTGTGGATTATTATTTTGGCGGTGGCGATTTTAATATTAGGAATAATAATTTTAATATTTTTTATAATTAAATATATAAAGAAAAAATCTGCAGAAAAATCTATTATAAAAGAAGACGAAGAGGCTTTGAACGATTTAAGAAATATAGATTATAGAATTTATTTTAATGAAAAAAAATTTGCCGAATATTATTTTGAATTAACTTTTATATTTAAAAGATATTTAACGAAAAGATTTTCATTTAATATAGAAGATATGACTACGAGCGAAATTAATCTGCTGTTTGACGAAAACGAATTTAAGAAAAGCGAATATATAATTAATATGCTTAAAAACTCCGATTATGTAAAATTTGCAAAACAAATTCCAAAAATTGAAACAATGAAAGAAGATTATGATTTTTGTAAAGACTATATAATCGAAAATGGAAATTTGTTCGAGATTTTAAAACTTAAAGAAAAAGAAGAAAAGAAATTGAAGAAATTAAAAAAGAAAAATATTATTTCGGATAATCTTGTAAATAATAATTAATTAGTAAAATGAACGAATACGATTTAAAAGATACGATAGTTGCGCTTTCCACTCCATTCTCAAAAAGCGCATTGGCGGTTATAAGAATGTCGGGAAGTAAATCTTTGGAAATAGCTTCAAAAATTTGTTTTTATGCAAATAAAGAAAATAATAATATAAAAAAATTTGAACATAGAAAAAGTTATTATGCTTTGATAAAAGACGAAAATAATAATCCTATAGACGAGTTAATTTTACTTACTACTTTATCTCCGAATACTTTTACTACCGAAGATACGGTTGAATTTATTTGTCATGGAAGCGTTGTGATAATAGAATCGTTAATAAATTTGATAATAAGAAACGGAGCTAGAGCTGCGAATAAAGGAGAGTTCACTTACAGAGCTTATATAAATGGAAGAATTGGAATAAGCGAAGCGGAAGCCGTGCATGATTTGATAGATTCAAATAATAGACTTATGGCGGAAGCGAGCGTTTATAAAATGAGAGGAAGACTAACTCGAGAGATTGACAAATTGAGGGAAAATATAAAAAATTCTCTTATTCTAATTTACGGAGAGATTGATTTTCCAGAAGACGAAACTGAAAATTTTTCCTACGATAAACTTATTGAAAATTTTTATAAAATAAAAAAAGATATAGAAAATATTTTAAATAATTCAAAAAAAGTTGAAACTCTTATAAACGGAATAAAAGTCGCAATATTGGGAAAAGTAAACGCGGGCAAAAGCAGTATTTTTAATATGATACTTGGAAAAGACAGAGCGATAGTTTCTTCAGTCGCGGGAACTACGAGAGATTTTTTGAGCGAAAATATTTATATAGAAAATATTCCTTTTTATTTGATGGATACGGCGGGATTTCATAAAGAAGCGAATAACGATATTGAAATCGAAGGAATAGAAAGAGCAAAAAAATGTGCGGAGGAATCGAATATTATAATTGCGGTTTTTGACGGAAGCGATAAAGCGAGCGAAGACGATATTAATTTAATAGAATTTTTGGAAACGATAAAAGATAAAAGCGTAATTTATTTAATCAATAAAAGCGACATAGAAAATAAATTTGATTATGATTTTAAAAATCCAATTATCAATATAAGCGCGAGAACGGAAGAAGGAAAAGAAAAATTATTTTTGGCTTTGAAAAATTATATTAAAGATGACGATATTCAAATATTCAATAAAGAAAGTTATGTGAATAATAGAGAGAGAGGATATTTGGAAAATGGGCTTAAACAAATTGATATATGCATTGAAAAATCAAAACAAAATTATTCTTTGGACGAAGTCGCCGAAGAGATGAATATTTTAAATAATATTTTAGGAAATGTGAGTGGAAAAATAGACACCGAAGAAGTTATAAGCGAGATATTTGAAAATTTCTGTATTGGGAAATGATTTGAGATTAATATATTATTTTATTTATGATTCAATAAACTTTTTGCCAATTCAGAGTCTATTATTATCGTATTCAAATATTTTCCCATTAAAGCCGAGTAAACGGGATTAGATTTTATTAATCCAGAAGCGACTCCAACAACATTTTTTATCTTTTTTAAATCGGACAACTTTGCTCCTATAATTCTGTTATTAATGTCTATATCCAATTCTTTTCCGTTTATATCGTAAAAATGAGCGCAAATATCTCCAACCGCTCCAGCGTTTTTTATTTTATTTAATTCTTCTTCGGTTATATAACCAGTTTTATAAAGACTGTTATTTTTTAATTCCACGCATCCTATTCCAACAAAAGCTATGTCTAAATTAGAGATTTTTTTTAAAATATTTTTTATATTATTATCGTTCATTAAAGATTTGGCAATTTCTTTATTTCCGACTACCAAAGGAGCATGAATCATCAGACATTGAGAATTTAATTTTTTAGATAAATATTGAGCGAGTAAAGGTCCGTCATAATTTTTATTTTCGTATCCTGTCGCGCCTATCATTTGTATAATATTTTCTACGGAAGAATTTTTTGTATTTAACTGTTCTATCATAGAATATAGCGATTGTCCCCAAGATATTCCGACATTTTTAACTTTATCTATTATATTTGAAAAATAACTTGCAGCCGCTATTCCTATTTCCGTGATAACTTCGTCTTCCGAATTATTTAAACATTCTATGACTATCGCTTCGTTTACGCTAAATTTGTTTATTATCTCTTTTTCTAATTCTTTATCTCTCCAAGGATATTTAATTTTAAAATCCACCAGAGACAAATCTTTTGCTTCCGATATTAATTTTGATACTGTAGGTCTTGCTATAGACATCAATTTTGAAATTTCTTCCTGATTTTTATTTTCTTTATAGTATAGGAACGCTATTTTTGCTATCTGAGCTATTTTTTTATTATCATACTGCATTTTAAAATTATACCATTATTAAAATAAATATCAATAATATAAACAAAAGTAAATTACAAAAATTAATTAAATTTTATTACAAAAATACTTGACAAATGTAATTATTTGTATATACTATATAGCATAAGAGTTTTTAACTCGCTTTAATAAATTACAATTTTTAAGGAGATTAAAATGTTTAATAATTATAGTTTCGGTAAGAAAAACCGTTTGTCAAAAATAGTTATGGAAGACGGAAGAGCTTTAATGCTTGCCATTGACCATGGATATTTTATGGGCGCTACTCATGGTATGGAAATGCCAAAAGTTCAAGTTGAAAAACTGCTTCCGCATATAGATTCTTTAATGTTAAGTCCCGGAATATTGACGAGTCAAATAGACGCCGATTTCAATAAAGGGATAGTTTTGAGAGCGAGCGGAGGAAATACGATTTTGGAAAGCGATATTGATAACGAAGGCTTGATTTTATCCGCCAAAAACGCCGTAAAATTAAACGCTTCCGCTATAGCCGTTTCAATATTTGTCGGAGCTGAACATTCGCATCAAACCATACTTAATTTAACGGACGCTATTAATGACGCTATGGAATACGATTTGCCAGTTTTGGGAGTAACCGCGGTAGGAAAGGCTTTAAAAGATAAAAAAGAAAAGAGATATTTAACGCATGCCTCAAGACTCGCCGCGGAACTCGGAGCGGATATCGTTAAAACATATTATTGCGAAGGTTTTGAAGAAGTCGTAAAAAAGACAACCGTTCCTATAATCGTTGCGGGCGGACCTAAATTAGATACTTATAAAGATGTATTGGATTTGTGCTATAACGCCATACAATGCGGAGCTATAGGAGTGGATATGGGCAGAAATATATGGCAGTCCGATTATCCAGAAGCGATAACGGCGGGAGTGGCTCATATTATACATAAAAATTCTTCGGTAAAAGAAGCTTTGGAATTAGTAGAGTCTATGTCTAACGATAAAACGAAAAGAAAAGAATATTTTGAAGTAACCGTGGAAGATATAGAAAATTCAAAAGTTCATTAAAATTATAGGATATTTTAGGATATTTATGGAAAACTTGTTGGAACTAAATAATATATGGAAAATTTTTGACGGAGTTCCCGTTTTAAAAGGCTTGGATATTTCTTTAATGAAAGGAGAGGTTCATGCAATACTCGGAGGAAACGGTTCGGGAAAATCTACATTAATGAAAATTATATCGGGAACTTATCAATGCAGTAACGGAGCTATAAAGTATTTAGGTAAAGAAGTTAATTTCACCAGACCTTATCAGGCTCATAGAGAAGGTATATATTTAGTTCCGCAAGAACCTAAAATATTTCCTTATCTTTCTATTTTGGAAAATATAACCATAGGACTTTCAAAAGTAAACGGAGAAACTGTAGATAAAGTAAAAAATATAGCCGATAGAATAGGTTTTAAAGTTTCATTGAGAGACGATGCGGGAAAATTGACTATAGCGAATCAGCAGCTGGTTGAAATAATAAGAGGATTAATTAGAGACGCTAAAGTTTTGATATTAGACGAACCGACAAGCACTCTAACCGTCAAAGAAGTTAAATCTCTTTTCGATATAGTTCGTCCTTTATTAAAAAACGATATTGGAGTATTTTTTATATCGCATAGAATAAACGAAATATTTGATTTTTCCGACAGAATAAGCGTATTGAGAGACGGCAATATAGTATTATCGGGCAAAACTTCCGATTTCAAACCTATAGATTTAATAAAAGCCATGATTGGCAACTCCGATTATAATATTTCTCAAAACAACAATACGGAATATAATATAGGCAAAGTGGTTCTTTCCGTTCATAATTTATCTTCCGAAATCTTTAAAAATATATCTTTTGATGTTAGGGAATCCGAAACATTAGGAATAGCGGGAATAGTCGGAGCGGGCAGAACGGAATTAGCGTCAGCGATAGTCGGTTTAGAGCCTTATCATAGCGGCGAAGTGATAATGAACGGAAAAAAATTGATTCCTTGCGATGCCAAATCAGCCAGAGAAGCAAAAATTTCTTATATACCAGAAGACAGACATAAATACGGCATATTTTTAGATATTCCTTTTTATGAAACAATCTCTTCGGAAATATTAAAAAAGATTTCAAAAGTATTCTTAAATAAAAAGCAGGAAAAAGAAATATCCAAAAAATATGTGGATGAATTAAAAATAAAAGTTTTAAACGATGAGCAATATTCGAGAATGCTATCGGGCGGGAATCAGCAGAAAGTCGTTATATCTAAAATATTGACTACCGACCCTAAAGTCGTTATTTTAGACGAGCCTACGAGAGGAGTCGATGCAAATGCGAGAGAGGATGTTTTTCAAATAGTTAGAAATTTGAAGAAAAAAGGAGTCGCCGTTATTTTAATATCGAGCGATTTGGAAGAAGTTATTAATAACAGCGATAGAATCATTGTGATACATTCTGGAGAGATAAATTTAGAACTGGATAAAAAAGATTTTTCTATCGAAGTTATTACGCAAGCGTCTTTTGGAGTTATATAATGTTTTCTTTGAAAAATAAATTAAGAGAATTATTCGTTAAAAGAGAAGCTTTAGTATTTATAATTTTAGTCATTATTATTTTGCTATGCGGAATTTTCAATAACGATTTTATAAGAATAAATAATTTGCTTGGAATACTCGTTTCAAGTTTGATTCTTATAATGCTTTCCGTAGGCGAGACTTTCGTAATAATTACAAAAGGAATCGATGTTTCGGTAGGAGCGATAATGGGTTTATGCGCGGTTTGTATGGGAATGGTTGCAAATGTCAATGCAGAACTTTCTTATTTTGTCGCCATATTAGTCGGACTTTCGGCTGGAGCTATAAACGGATTTGGAATATCTATAATAGGAATTCCGCCTATAATAATGACTTTAGGAACTATGGGACTTTACAGAGGATTAATGCCAATAATAACTGGAGGAAGCTGGGTAGATTCAGTTCCGCAGTCTATAAAAATTATGGCTCAAATCAAAGTGTTTAATATAAATTTATTTGTCATAATAGTATTTATTATAATATTGATTTCAATGCTTATATTAAGATTCTTTAATATAACGAGAGCTTTTTATGCCGTTGGCGGAAACGAAGAAGGCGCTTTTAATTTAGGAATAAGCGTTAGAACTACTAAATTTTGCGCTTATATAATATCGGGATTCTTCGCTTCAATAGCCGCCATTATATTTGTATCTCAATTAAGTTTCATTCCTATGAACGCGGGCAGCGGAGAAGAAATGAGAGCAATAGCTTCGAGCGTTTTGGGAGGAGTTAGTTTATCGGGCGGAGTAGGAACTCCAGTATCTTCGTCTATAGGCGCGATATTTTTAACGACAATAAACAGCGTTTTAATTTTCTTAAAAGTTCCGTCTTACTGGAATGACGCTATAGCTGGAGCGATATTGATAGCGATAGTTTTATCGGATTACAGAGTTAGAAAATATTTGGAAGATATGAGAAAGAGAGCGAGATTTTCTTCCGTTAGAATAAAAAGCAAGATAGAAAAAATTTCAAGGGGAATTAAATGAAAAATATTATTATAAAATATTGTAAGAATTGGGGATTCATTTTATTTGTTTTATTGATATTTGAAATATTGATTATAGGACTTGTTAATCCGACTTTTCTTAATATAAGCAATCTTTTATATTCTTCCAACGATTTTATGCATATAGTAATCGTTTCTATTCCTTTTACTTTAGTGCTTGTTACTGGCGGAATGGATATATCTATAACTTCCGTTATGGGACTTACTTCTATAGTGTTCGGGATGCTTCATACTTTTTTGAATATTCCTTTTTTTCTTGCAATTATTTTAGCTTTAATATGCGCTTCTTTATGCGGACTTATTAACGGATTTTTAGTTTCAAATACGGACATTAATCCGTTAGTTATAACTTTGGGAACTATGTTTCTATATAAGGGAATAGCTATAGGAATCGCGGGTTCTTCGGGAGCCGCTGGTTATAACGGAATAACTGGTTTTTCGGATTCTTTTTTAACTTTAGCCTACGGAAGTTTAGGAAATATTCCCTATCCTTTAATTTTTATAATTTTTCTGGCAATAATATTTGCGATTATTTTACATAAAACGAGACTGGGAAGGCAGTATTATTTGGTAGGAGTTAATAAAGATGTCGCTTCGTATAGCGGAATAGCCGTTAAATTTACAATAACTACGGCTTATATATTTACGAGTTTATGCGCGGGAATATCGGGAATAATACTGACTTCTTATTTTACTTCCGCAAGAAGCGATTTGGGTTCGGACGCTTTGCTTCCAACTTTAACTTCGGTAGTTCTTGGCGGAGCGAGTATAAACGGAGGAAGCGGTTTTATAATCAATACGGTTATAGCATGCTTTTTTATAGGATATTTAAAACAAGGGCTTATGAGCATTGGTATAAGCAGCGATGTATCTCAAATAATAGTCGGCATACTTTTAATATTGACGGTTACATCGAAAATAATTATATCAAAGATAAGATTAACTATGTTAAATAACAAAATTTTAAATAAAGTTATTTAAAAAAAATTTAACTCAGGAGGATACATTATGTATCAAAGAAAATCTTTTTTAAAATTTTTAACGAGAGTTTTTATCTCGATATTGACTCTCACGGCTATTTTCTCCTGTTCTGGTTCTAAACAAGAATCGGCATCTGGAGAAAATATAAAAATCGCGTTTATCCCTAAAATAACGGGAAACGGCTTTTTTGAGTCGGGCGGACGAGGCGCGCTTGAAATGGGCGAACAATTAGGAATAACCGTTAGATATGACGGACCTAACGAAGCTAATGTTTCAAAGCAAATAGAGTATATAAATAATTTTGCCAATCAAAATTATAACGCTATAGTCGTTTCGTCTCTATCGCCTACCGCTTTGAATCAGGCTTTAGACAGAGCTAGACAAAAAGGCATACATATACTTACTTGGGATAGCGATGTGGACCCAGCTTATAGGTCTTTTTATATCAATCAGGGAACTCCGAAATTGCTTGGCGAATTATTGGTTAAAATGACTTCAGACCAAATGCCCGATGCAAAAACGGCAAAGAAAAAAGTGGCGTTTTTCTATTCGAGTCCCGAAGTTACAGACCAAAACGCCTGGACGGAAGAGGCTAAATCTTTAATAGCGAGAGAATATCCTAACTGGGAAATAGTAACTACTCAATACGGATATCAAGACCCTCAAAGAAGTTTGCAAACCGCTACTGATATATTAAACACTTATAAAGATATAAACGCTATTCTTTGTCCAGATTCTACCGCGTTGCCTGCAGCCGCTCAAGCCGCGGAAAATTTGGGAGTTGGAGGAAAGGTAATAATAGTCGGATTTTCAACTCCTAACGCTATGAAACAGTATGTTGAAAGCGGAACGATAAATCAATTCGGACTATGGGATGTGGTAGTTCAAGGAAAATTATCCGTTTATATAGCTTATCAACTGGCTTTAGGAAATACTTTTAAAGTCGGAGATAAAATCGATGTTCCGGGAATAGGAACGGTAGAAGTAGCCGCCAATAAAGAGCAAGGCTACGATTATGAAGCGGATAATAACGGTTTGATAATATTGCCTGAAAGAGTCGTATTTACTAAAGACAATATTAATAATTATGATTTTTAATATTTAATTAATATTCGAGCGCCGTTTGAAGCGATTTTGAATGGCGCTATAAAAAAACGGAGTTTTTAAATGAAATATATCTTATCTTTGGATGCGGGAACGGGAAGCGTTCGAGCGATTATTTTCGATAAAACGGGAAATCAAATAACGGAATCTCAAAGAGAATATACGCATAAAGTTAATCCTAAATATTCTGGAAGTATAGATTTCGATATAGAAAATAACTGGAAACTTATCTGCGAATGCGTTAAAGATGTTTTAAAACAAATCTCGCCAAACGATATATTGGCGATTTCAACTACGAGTATGAGAGAGGCTTTCGTATTATACGATGAAAATAAAAAACCTATCTGGGCTTGTTCTAATGTGGACGCGAGAGCTTATCAAGAAACTATTTATTTGAGAAAAAATAAAGAATTAGAAAAGAATATATATTATATAAGCGGACAAACATTTTCTTTAGGAGCGATTCCAAGATTATTATGGATAAAAAATAACGATAAGGATATTTACGATAGAGCGAATTATTTAAATATGCTAAGCGACTGGATAGCAGTTCGGCTTGGAGCGGATATATTTATAGACCCAAGCAACGGTTCGACTTTGGGACTTTTTAATTTACAAACGAGAAATTTTGACAAAAATATATTTGAAATGGCTGATTTAGATTTTAAATTTTCAAACGCTAAAGTTTCGGAATATGGAACTATTATAGGCGAAGTCAGTAGCAAAGCGAGTAAAGAAACGGGACTTAAAGAGGGAACAAAAATAGTTATGGGCGGAGGAGACGCTCAATTAGGAACTATAGGAGTCGGAGCGGTAAACGAAAAAGATACCGTTATACTGGGCGGAACTTTTTGGCAGCAAGAAGTTAATATGAAAAATCCTACTATCGATAAAGAGGCAAGAATAAGAATAAATTGTTCTTCCGTAAGCGATTTATGGCAGGCGGAAGGAATAGCTTTTTATCCGGGACTTGTGGCAAGATGGTTTAGAGACGCTTTCTGCGAAGACTTAAAAGAGATTGCAAAAAAGAATAATACCAACGCTTATAAATTATTATCCGATAAGGCTAAAGATATACCGTCTGGATGTTACGGAATTATACCGATATTTTCCGATAAAATGAATTATATTTCTTGGAAACATGCGGCTCCTTCTTTTATCAATATGACTATAGACTATAATAAAACCAATAGATATTCTTTATTTAAGTCTATAATGGAGAATGCCGCTATAGTAAGCTATAATAATATAAAGACTATAGAAAATTTTTCTAACATAAATATAGATTATTTGACTTTTGCTGGAGGCGCAGCGAACGACCCCGTATGGTGTCAAATACTTGCCGATGTTTTGCAGTTGGAAGTTAGGACGACAAAAGTTAAAGAAGCTACGGCTTTAGGCGCGGCTATCTGCGCTTATGTCGGAATAAATTTATATAAAGATTTTTACGATGCGGTAGATGTCGCCGTTAAGAAAGATACTATATATTATCCGAATAAAAATAATTCTGAAACATATAATAATCTTATAAATAAATTTAACGATGTATATAAAATTCAACTGGAGTTAGCCGATAGAAATTTAACTACTCATATGTGGAAAGCTCCGGGAGAATGATAAATAAAAATAATATAAAATACTAAAATAAAAAAGAGGTAAACAAAAATGAAAAAATTAAACGAATCCGAAATAGAATATAGGAACAATAATATATCAGGTCCTAAATATTTATTGAGAGGTCCTTATTGCGATGTCGGTTTGGTAGTGATACAGCCCGGGGAGGATTTTAATACTCATTATCATCAAAATACGGAAGAAGATTTTTATACTTTGGAAGGAAAGGTTGACATTTATGTTGATGGAGAAAAAATTGTAATTTCCGAAGGCGATATTATACAGTTGCCTCCTCCGACTAAACATTATATAAAAAATAATTACGATAAGCCATGGAAAGCTTTATTCGTAAAAGCGCCTTTTCATGAAAAAGATAAAGTCAATGTGGATTGGCTTCCAGAAGAAGACGATAAATAATTTTAAAAATATATAAATAATATAAATTAAAAATAGGAGAATTTTAATTATGAAAGCTTTAATATTGAGCGATAATCTTTTTGAAGATTCCGAATTGTTTTATCCGTATTTTAGATTGATAGAAGAAGGTCATAAAGTAGATATAGCGTCTTTAAAGAAAGGAACTATATCGGGAGAATATTTCTTTAGAGTGAAAGCGAATTTGAGTTTTGACGATGTGAATCCAAAAGATTATAAACTACTGATTATACCAGGAGGAAGAGCGCCAGAATCTATAAGAAGAAATAAAAGCGTAAAAAAGATAATAAAATATTTTGTTGATAATTCTTTGCCAATAGGAGCTATATGTCATGGTCAGCAAACTTTAATATCCGCAAATGTTTTGGAAAATAAAGACGCCACATGCTACAGCGGAATCATTGACGATTTAATTAACGCTAAAGCGAATTATAAAGACGAAAAAGTCGTGGTATGCGAAAATATAATAACTTCCAGATGTCCGGACGATTTGCCTTATTTTATGAAAGAGATAATGAAAAAGATAAAATAAATATATCAAAAACTATTTTATAA
>NZ_JBNMIZ010000065.1:0-12241 GCF_050873525.1 Brachyspira sp.
TAATTATTCTAAAAAAGAAGCTATAAGAGAATTAATAAAATCTAAAAAGTTAGAGGAAAAAATAAAACATATAAGCGATTTTATTAAAGGATTAAATTATGATAGATAAAATAATATGCGGAGATTCTATAGAATTAATAAAATCAATAGATAACGAATATGTCCATGCTATTATTTCCGACATTCCTTACGGTATATGTTATGAAGATTGGGATATTTTGCATAACAATTCCAATTCAGCATTAGGCGGAACTTCAAACGCTCAATTAGAAATGGGAAGCTTATTCAAAAGACGAGGAAAACCTTTAAACGGATGGAGCGAATCCGATAAAAAAATACCGCTTGAATATCAGGAATGGTGTTCTAAATGGGCTTCGGATTGGTTAAGAGTTTTAAAATCTGGAGGAAGTTGTTTTATTTTTGCTGGGAGACGATATGCTCATAGATGCATAGTAGCGTTAGAAGATGTTGGATTTACTTTTAAAGATATGCTCGCATGGGAAAAAAATTTTGCGGCGGCAAAAGCTCAAAGATTATCGTCTATTTATGAAAGAAGAAACGATAACGAAAATGAAGAAAAATGGAAAGGCTGGCGAGTGGCTAATTTAAGACCTATATTTGAGCCTATTTTGTGGTTTCAAAAACCATATAAGATAGGCGGAACGATAGCGGATAATGTAATAAATAACGAAGTCGGCGCTTGGAATGAAGAAGCCGTAAAAAAATATAATTTAAATTATAAAAATAATAATTTTTATGATAATATTATTAAAGTTGAAACATTTAAAAGCGATTTTGGAAATCATGTAAATCAAAAACCTATCAAACTAATGGAATTTTTGATTTCTCTGGTTACTAAAGAAAATGCCATTATATTAGACCCTTTTTCTGGTTCTGGGACAACATGCATAGCCGCTAAAAATATAAACAGACATTATATTGGTATAGAAATAGACCCGCATAATGTAGAAATATCTAATAAAAGACTATTAGAATCTATGCAATTAGAATTAAATATATATTAAAATATTCTTAATTATTTTATTGTCAATTAGTTTATAATCCTATAACTTTTCTTATCGCTTCAATATTATTTTCAACTTTTATTGGAGCGCTTGAGATTTTAATAGCGTTATCTGGGTCCTTCAAACCGTTGCCAGTAAGAACGGAAACTATAATATCGCCTTTTTTTAACTTGCCCGCTTTATAAGTTTTTATTATTCCCGCCAAAGATGCAGCCGATGCAGGTTCGGCAAATATTCCTTCCTCTTTTGCGAGCATAGAATAGGCTTCTAATATTTCATCATCTCTCACAGAATCTATAAAACCTTCAGACTCATTTGCCGCATTAACCGCTAATTTCCAGCTTGCAGGATTTCCTATTTTTATCGCCGTAGCCAAAGTTTGAGGATTTTCTATGATTTTATTTTTAACGATTGCTGCAGAACCTTCCGCTTCAAAACCAATCATTTTAGGCAAATTTGAAACAATATTTTTATCTTTATATTCTTTGAAACCCATCCAATAAGCTGATATATTTCCCGCGTTTCCGACTGGAATTGCCAAATAATCGGGAGCTTTTCCCAAAGTATCGCATATTTCAAAAGCCGAAGTTTTTTGTCCTTGAAGTCTGTAAGGATTAATCGAATTGACGAGAGTTATAGGATAATTATTCGTAATATCTATAACCGATTTTAATGCATCGTCAAAATTTCCGTTTATCGCTATAACTTTAGCTCCATACATTAAAGCCTGAGCCAATTTTCCCAAAGCTATATTTCCATCTGGAATAAGAACTATGCATTGAATATTGCTCCTTGCGGCGTATGCGGCAGCCGATGCGGATGTATTTCCCGTAGAAGCGCACATTATAGCTTTCGAGCCTTCTTCCAAAGCTTTAGCCACAGCCATTACCATTCCTCTGTCCTTAAAAGAACCAGTAGGATTTAATCCGTCATATTTGAAATATAATTCTATTCCGCCAAGTTTTTCGCCTATTTTTTCCGCTTTTATTAAAGGAGTGTTTCCTTCGTTCAAAGTTATTAGCGGAGTTTTATCCGTTATCGGCAAATAAGATTTATATTCTCTGAGTAATCCTTTCCATGCTTTCATAATCAAACCTTTTTAATTAATCGCTATTATTTATTATTCCTTCTTTTTTCTTGTATTAATCCTTTTCATTGAAGTAGTTTTTTTCATCATTTTAGTCGATTTTTCTTCCGAATCTTCGCTCTTCTTAACGGATTTAAGCGGACTATTAAAAACCTCTTCCTTTACGCTTTTCGCATCTCCGTTTTGATAAGTGTCGTCTTCGAGTTCGTCCGTTCCTCTTTTTGGGTCTTTTCCAGCATATACGAGTTTATCTTTTACTCTGTCAAGTTTAACCTCGCATATTCTTTCTATATCTTCTATATCCAAAGATTCTTTTTCAAATAATTCTTTAGCCAAATGTTCAAATTTATCGGAATTATCTTTAAGAAGTTTTTGAGTTCTTTCATAAGCCTTCATAACGAATCTGTGAACTTCTTCGTCTATTCTTTGAGCCGTCTCTTCGCTGTAATCTTTATGTCTTGCGATTTCTTTTCCCAAAAATATAGGCTGTTCTTTCTGTCCGAACGCTATCGGTCCCAATTTACTCATTCCCCATTCGCAAACCATTCTTCTTGCCATTTCCGTCACTCGCTCTATATCGTTGGAAGCTCCCGTAGTAACCGAATCTTCTCCAAATTTAAATTCTTCGGCTACTCTTCCGCCCAAAAGGAGCGACATTTCGTCTATGGCTTTTTTTCTCTGCAAAGTATATCTTCCGTCAGGAGGCAAAGTCCATGTAGCGCCCAAACTTCTTCCTCGAGGCACAATAGTCACTTTATGCAAAGAATCGGTATTTTGAAGCAAAACCGCCATTAAAGTATGTCCAGCTTCATGATAGGCTGTATTCAACTTTTCTCTCTCGCTTATGAGTATGCTTCTTCTCTCTGGTCCCATCATGACTTTATCTCGCGCTTCTTCAAAATCTGGAAGTTCCACTCTCTGTTTATCGTTTCTTGCTGCAATTAAAGCGGCTTCATTAACCATATTTGCAATATCAGCTCCAGAAAATCCCGGAGTCGCTCTCGCCAAATGATACAAATCTATCGAAGGGTCATGCTGTATTTTTGAAATATGAACTTTAAATATTCCTTCTCGTCCTTTAACATCGGGCAAATCTACCACAACCTGCCTGTCGAATCTTCCAGGACGAAGCAAAGCTGGGTCCAATACATCGGGACGGTTGGTAGCGGCAAATATTATTATTCTTGTGTCGGTATTGAATCCGTCCATTTCGACTAACATTTGGTTTAAAGTCTGTTCTCTTTCGTCATGTCCGCCTCCGTATCCCGCTCCTCTCGTTCTTCCTACCGCGTCAAGTTCGTCTATAAATATTATACAAGGAGCGCTTCTTTTTCCCTGCTCGAATAAATCTCTCACTCTCGAAGCTCCGACTCCCACAAACATTTCGACAAATTCCGAACCAGACATGCTAAAAAACGGAACATTTGCCTCGCCCGCAACCGCTTTTGCAAGTAAAGTTTTTCCCGTTCCCGGAGGACCTACCAATAAAACGCCCTTCGGTATTTTAGCGCCCAATTTCGTAAATTTCGCAGGGTCCTTCAAAAATTGCACGACTTCAACTAATTCCTCTTTTGCCTCTTTACAACCTTCAACATCCTTAAAAGTTACTTTCACATCTTCTTTCGTTAATAATCTCGCTCTGCTTTTTCCAAAACTCATAGCTCTATTATTCGAACCTTGAACCTGTCTAAACATGAAAAACCATAACAAAAAGCCTATCGCAAGTATTGGAAGCAAATTAATAAGTATAATGCTTAAATAACTCGGTTTATCCGCCTCACCTTTAACCTTTACATTATTTTCTATAAGCAAATCGACAAATCCGCTTGCCGTAAAAGGTATAAAAGAATAAAAACTCGTTTCGTTAATTCTTCCGTTAATCGTTTCAAAGGCTTTTCCGTTTCTTATATTTTGGTCGACTATCGTCACTTCGGTTACCGCACCTTCTTTAACTTTTTGCACTACAGTTGAATAATCCCATTCTACCGCTTTTACTTGGGGATTTTGTTTCATAAGAAGGTATCCCATAAATAAAACCCCAATTAAAAGTATAATTATTATTATTTGATTTCCTCCGCCCGCTTGCGGCATAGGATTTCTTCTATTATTAAGATTTTTATTATTTTTTTTATTGCTCATATATTCTCCAATTAAATTCGATTTATATTTTTAATTTTTTCTTTTTTCAAAATTCTTTTTCTAAATTATTCTAAATTATTAAATTATTTTAAATTATTTAATAAAATTAAAACAAATAATTTAAAATTAAGGCAAATCTAAAATAGTTCCGTAGCTATTGAAACATTTTGAAGCCAAAGAATCGACTCCGCCGCCTCGCCTCAAATAACTATTTATTACCTTTCCGTCTTTTCTTGCCAAATCGGGATATTTTAAATTCATATATCCTAAAACAAGCCCTTTACTCGTGGAAGCATGAATATAGCTTACAGTTCCGTCCTCTTTATCGACATCGACAACTATTCCCGCATGAGTAAGTTTGCCCGTTTCGGATGTAGTTCTGTCAAACATAACTATATCGCCAATATTCGGCAAGGAATTATTATATATTTTTTTATATTTTTCTAAAGTGGCGTATATAGTTTTTACTCCGCTCTCTCCCAAAACCGCCTGTTTTTCAAATACCGCTATATTGGATGTCCAATAAACCGCGGCAACGAAACCCGAGCAGTCAAAATTAAAATTCTTTTTTTGTTTAGAAACGGGATGCGTTAATTCGTCTTTTTCGTTATATTTATAATGTTTGCCCAGATAAAGATTAGCGTATTTTTTTATATCCTCTCTAACCTTTTTTTTCTGTTCTTCGCTTATTTCAACTCCGCTTTCGTTTAAATGTTCTTGATATTTTTTATCGTATCCGTAATTTTGAGCAAAAGCGAAAGAAGATAAAAATATATAAAAAATAATAATATTAAAACGCATATTCGTCTCTTTTTAATAGAAAATAATTTTATAAGATATTTCCAAAAAGTCAATATAACTTATTTATATCTTAAAATTATAAAATCGGATTTTTTATTTTAAATATAATTCTATTTATAAAAATAATTAAACTCCATGCATCTCTGAATGAGGTTTACAGAAATGATATATTATTATTTAGCTCCAGCTTGCTTCAATACTTCTCTTATCTCTTCGGTTTTTGCCAAATCCCAAGCGGTTTTGCCATCGTTATTTTTAATATTAATATCCGCTTCATTCTCTATTAAAAATTTAACTATTTTTAAATGTCCATTATATGAAGCATTCATTAAAGCCGTTCTGCCAATATCATCTTGAGCGTTAATATCCGCGCCTTTTTCTACCAAATATTTAACTATTTCTAAATTTCCATATTCTGTGGCGTATATTAAAGCGGTTCTTCCATAATTATTTTTAATATTAACATCCGCTCCGTTCTCTATTAAAAATTTAACTATTTTTAAATGTCCGTTATATGAAGCATTCATTAAAGCCGTTCCGCCAATATCATCTTGAGCGTTAATATCCGCTCCGTTCTCTATTAAAAATTGAACCGTTTCTAAATTTCCATATTCTGTGGCGTATATTAAAGCGGTATAGCCCCACTTACTATCTTTAGCGTTAATATCCGCACCATTTTCTAATAAATATTTAGCTATTTCTAAATTTGAAACATACATTAAAGCAGTTTGTCCATTATTATTTTTGAGATTAACATCCGCTCCATTCTCTATTAAAAATTTAACTATTTCTAATTGTCCTTCGTATGAAGCATTAATTAAAGCGGTTTTACCTTCATTATCTTTAATATTAACATTAGCCCCTTTTTCTACCAAATATTTAACTATTTCTAAATGTCCATTAAATGAAGCAACTATTAAAGCCGTCCTGTCAATATTATCTTTTTCGTTTATATCGACTTCAATATCTTCTATCAAATATTTAACCATTTCTAAATTCCCATTTTCTGAAGCCTGCATTAAATCCGTCACTCTGTCTTTATCATTAGCGTTAATATCCGCGCCGTTTTCTAATAAATATTTAACTATTTCTAAACGTCCATTATATGAAGCATTCAATAAAACCGTTACGCCGTCATTATTTTTAGAGTTAATATCCGCGCCGTTTTCTAATAAATATTTAACTATTTCTAAATTTCCACTTATTGAAGCATACATTAAAGCGGTATTACCATTATTATCTTTAGCGTCAATCTCCGCGTAGTTTTCTAATAAATATTTAACTATTTCTAAATTTCCACTTATTGAAGCATTCATTAAAGCCGACCTGTCAATATAATAATCAATAACCGCGCCGTTTTCTACCAAATATTTAACTATTTCTAAATGTCCATTATATGAAGCAACTATTAAAGCCGTCCAGTCACTATTATCTTTATCGTTAATATCCGCGCCATTTTCTAATAAATATTTAACTACTTCTAAATGTCCATTATATGAAGCCCATATTAAAGCCGTTACGCCATCTTCATTTTTAGCGTCAATCTCCGCGTCATTTTCTACCAAATATTTAACTACTTCTAAATCTCCATTATATGAAGCATACATTAAAGCGGTATTACCATTATTATCTTTAGCGTTAATATTTACTCGTTTTCTTTTTACTAAATCCTTTACGGTTTCTAAATCCCCATTTTCCGAAGCCTGCATTAAATCCGTCACTCCGTCTTTATCATTAGCGTTAATATCCGCGCCGTTTTCTATCAAATATTTAACCATTTCTAAATCCCCATTTTCCAAAGCCTGCATTAAATCCGTCACTCTGTCTTTATCATTAGCATTAATATCCGCACCGTTTTCCACTAAATATTTAATTATTTCTAAATTTCCATTAAATGAAGCATACATTAAAGCGGTATAACCATCTTCATTTTTAGCGTCAATATCTGCGCCGTTTTCTATTAAATATTTAACTATTTCTAAATTTCCATTATTTGAAGCATACATTAAAACGGTATAACCATCTTTATCTTTAGCGTCAATATCCGTGCCATTCTCTATTAAAAGTTTAACCGTTTCTAAATCTCCATACCTCGCGGCATCTATTAAAGCTTCTCCCGAATTTGAAGAACAGGCTATTACTTCCAAAGTTATAAAAGTTATAATAGTAATTAATATTATTTTTTTTATCATTATTTTTCTCCTCGATTTTGTATAAAAATATTATTTATTTAATTATAAATTATATAATATTCACAGTTTAATTAAAATCCTTATTTATTTTTATTTGGATTGCCACGCCTCTGTTGAGGCTCGCAATGACTGTATTTTTCAACTGTCATTACTAGCGTTGCCAAAGGCACACGAAGTGAGCGAAGTAATCCAAAATTAATAGAATTCCATTTCCAAAATTTAACTATATTAATAATAGATTGCCACGCTCATACTAAAAGTGGGTAAACGCCCGCTCGCGCACTCGGCGACTGCTCGCTTTCGCCAACGGCGGACTTTAGTCAGTGTGTGTGCCTCGCTTTGCGTGCCTCACTCTGTGGGCTTTTAGCCACGGCAACGGCAATGACAGACTTTATAAATATAGCGAAAAATGTTTTTACAAGCGAAATAAAGAATTCAAAATAATATCAATACAATTCGCCAATTTTAAACTCTTCCGACTTAAGCCATTTAATTCTATATTGCAAAGGCGTTATAATATTAAAAAAGATTGACAAATATGGGAAAGCGTTTTGAAATCTTATTGATAATCTTGTTCTAAAAAAATATATATCGTTTTCGTTTAATTCGTTTATATCGGCAATTTCTATTCTGCTTATTTGATATAAAGTCCGCATCAAAATATAAAAATTAGAATTTCTCGTTTCAAGCGAAGTTTCGGAATTGACGGCGACATATTCTTTAGTAAAAAAATCATAATAAATTCTTCTATTAAAATAAATTTCTTTAATATTTTCGTTAAGAAGAAATTTCTTTTTCACAAAATCGATTCTAAAATTCAAAAATACTACTATTCCGTTTTCGATATATCTTTTTAGATTTTCATCGACTTCCATATTTATTCCCGCGTAAGCGTCCGCATATAAAATATTATTGTCAATATAACCTCTCGAAAAATGAAGCCGAAGCTCATAGGAATATAAATAAACGGACGATATTAAGAATATTATAATTAATTTAATAAAATTTTTCATAATTTATAAAAAGTATATATTTTATAATCGATATGTCAATAAATTAATTTCCCGCTATTATTCTTATGTTTTTTCCAAAATTAAATTTATCAGAAATTTTATAATCTATAAAAGAATTATTTGGATTAAAACAAATTTTAGAAATATAATATAAAAAAGGAACTAACGATTTAAAATCTAATTTTCCAAGCCATATATTTTTCTTTAAACTATCCATAATATTGTATTCGCTATAGCAAATATCCAAAATCTTAAAATTGCATTTTTCAATTAAAGCGGAAATATTTTTTTCATTAAAATGAACCGTATGTTCGGTTTCAAAAAATATTTTCATGTCTTCTTTTGAAGCGATTTTATAATTAGGCGTGTATGGAATTTCAATAAAGAGGATGCTATTTATCCCCCCCCGTATGAATTTATGAATATTATTTAAAATATATTTAGGATTTGTAAAATGTTCCAAAATATGCGACATAATAATTATATCGTATTTATCTTTATTAATATCTTTATCTTGTAAAAAATCTTCTTTCATGTTTATGCCGTATTTTTTATTTGCCGTTTTTCTTGCGTTTTCATTTAATTCATAACCGAAAACATTGAAATTTTCTTTTTTAAAAAGAGAAAGCAAAAGTCCGTTTGACGCGCCTATTTCCAAAACATTTAAATTATCAGATTTTTTAATAAATTTTTTGATATAATTAAATCTGTTTAAAGCCCTTGCATATTTCATTCTATTGTCAATAAATTTATAAAGAGGATTATTATTCCTTATATAAAAATCGCTTTTATATAAAAAGTCCAACTCTTCTTGTGAAGGCTCGTCTATAAAATAAAGTTTGCAATTAGGACATTCGTAAACATTTTTATAATTTTTCCAAATATTTTCTACAATATCGACTTTATTATTTTCGTTTACTTCCGTATCGCATAAAGGACATATATTTTTATTCAAATTTATATTATTCAAAAGCCAATTCCACTCCGCATTTTGGACATTTAGTCATATCTTCAGTTATCGTAGAACCGCAATTAGGACATTCATAAACTTCTATCTCTTCCACTACTTCTTCTGTCGTTTCGTATCCTTCTTCGTCCGATTCCACTATGGTTACAACTTCTTTAAGAGTATTTATTATATTATCAACAGTGTCTTTATCCAAATTGGTTTTTTCAATAATTTCTTCGGCGGACATTCGATAAAGTTCTTCTATTGAATTAATATTGTTATTAATTAAAGTTTCTATGATTTCTTTATCGATTCCTGAAAGCGAATAAAGATTGCTTGCCAATTCGCCGTTTTCTTGAGTAATTTCTTCGGTTTCGCCCGTTTCTTCCGAAGTGTCGGCAAAAATTTGACTCAAAGGAACTAAATCTTTCAATAATTCAGGATTTTCTTTAATATCAGTTTCCGTTTTCAAGTCGAAAGTATATCCCGTAAGTTGAGATGCGAGTTTAACATTATAACCGTTTTTACCGAGCGCGAGAGTTAATTGTTCGTCTGGTATTATAATCATAGCTTCTTTATTTTCTGGTTCGGTAATTATTATTCTTATAGGTTTCGCTGGAGCTATCGCTTCGGCTATATATTCTCTTATATCTTTAGACCATTTTACGACATCTATTTTTTCGCCTTCTATCTCTTTTATAATCGATTGAATACGAATTCCTTTCTGTCCTATGCATGCGCCGACTGGGTCAACTTCGGGCTTATTTGAAACAACCGACATTTTTATTTTTAGTCCGGGCTGACGAACGATATTTTTTATTTCTATAGTTCCGTCCGCTATTTCTGGTATTTCAAGCTCGAAAAGTTTTTTTATGAAATCGCCTTTGCTTCTCGTCAAATAAATAGTCGGATGCCCGCTTCTATCGTTTTCTACTCTATAAATATAAGCTCTTATTCTGTCGCCAACTGAATAATGTTCTCTAGGAGACTGGTCTTTTTTTAATAAAACGCCTTCGGTTTTTCCCAAATTGACATAAATATTTCCTCTGTTTTCTCTTTGAAAATATCCGTTTACAAGCTGATGTTCTCTTCTTTTGAATTCGTTATAAATAATATTTTTTTCAAGTTCCGAAATTTTTTGAAAGAAAGTCGTTCTTGCAACCGTGCTTTCGATTCTGCCAAATTCTTCCACTTGATCAACTAATAGCAAAACTTCGTCTCCCAAATTAATATCGGCGTCAAGTTTTTTAGCTTCTTCCAAAGAAATTTCTTTTTTTTCGTCTTCCGCATTTTCCACAACGATTACCGCTCTGTAAATTGTCGGATTATGTCGTTCGTCAAAATTGATGTGAAAATTAATGTCGTTTCCGTATTTCTTTTTCAAAGCCAAAATCATTGTTGACGATATAACCTCTTCAAGAAGGTCGATACTAATATCTTTTTCATCGGCAAGCATTTGTAAATAAGTTCCTACATTTTCAAACATTTTTTATCTCCGTTTTTAATTTTTTTATTTTTAATAATATTTAATATTTTTAACAATTTAATCTCGTTTTTATAATATCTTCTTTTAAAATTTTTATTATTTCATTATCTTCGTTTTCAAAAATAATATAATCTTCTTTAGCTTCTTTCAAAATTCCGTTTTCTGTTATAATTTTATCCTCTTTTATCTTAAATTTTATTTTTATTGGCATTTCTTCAAAAAGCTCGAATCTGTCTTCGATTTTCCATCTAAAGCCCGCGCTCGATACCGTAATTGTATAATCTCCTTCGTCAAAACCGCATGATTTTATTACTGACTGAATTACTCTCGTAGCCTCGATACAATGACTATGAGATACGCTTTCTTTTTTCTTAAAAATTACGGCATATACTTTTTTATTGTCTTTTATAGCGCCGACTTTAAGATTAAGCAAATATATTTTATTATCTTTTTCTAAAATATTTGCGCTTTTTTCAAATAAAATCGTTTCGTCTATAATATTAATTTTTTCTTTATTTTTTAAATTATTTTTCTTTTTATTTCTATTTTCTCCTCTTCCGTATTCTTTTTTTCTTTGAGGTTTAATTTTATTATTTTTCATTTTTAATACCGCAAAATAAAATTAACTAATAAAAAAAGAGTGTCGGTTTTTTCCGATTTGCGAAAACAAAACCAACCCTCTTAATATAAAACATTTCATTAAAAGTAATTTAATTATAACATTGCTATAATTTTTGTCAAGTATTAAATTGATTTTTAATTAAAAAATTGTAAAATAGTTTGAATATTATATAAAAAATTGGAGATAAAAATGAGCGAATTAAAAATTGACTGCATAAATATTAATGTTTACGGAATGAATTCTTATATAGTTTCCGCGGATGACGAAGCTATGATTATAGATATGGCAAAATTATCATTCGGATATGACGATTACGATAAACTGCTTGAAGGAAAAAAATTAAAAAGAGTAATTTATACTCATGGGCATTTCGACCATATATCTGGAAGCGATGATATAAGGGAAAAATATAAAGGAGTCGAACATTGCGTTCATGCTTTGGATTACGATTTTTTTAACGATACGAAATTAAACGCGAGCGGATATTTTAGCGGCGGAATAAAATGCCAAGCTCCCGAAATACAATTTAAAGACGGCGATACTTTCAAATTAAAAGATATTGAATTTAAAGTTATTCATACCCCGGGGCATACGAGAGGCGGAGTTTGTTATTATGCGGAAGGACATTTATTTTGCGGAGACACAATATTTGCCTACGGAATCGGGCGAACAGATTTTCCAACGGGCGATTACGGAACATTGGAAAATAGCATTACCGAAAAAATATTTAAATTGGAAGATGATACTTTATTATACCCGGGTCATGAAATTTTCGGCGTAAAATTGAGAGATAGAAAAAAGATGGGAGTTTTATAATATTTAATAATAATTTTAATTATAAACTAATTATTAAAATTCTATCTATAATAAAAACAATATAAAACTATTTAAATTTATCTTACAAAAATTTATTAGACTACTCTAAAA
>NZ_JBNMIZ010000066.1:0-12224 GCF_050873525.1 Brachyspira sp.
AGTGCACGACGAAAACGGCGTTTTGCTTTGCGAATCGCAGTCGGCAAGTTTTAAAGATTGCTTCGGGCATACCCAACTCGGCGGAATAGCCGCCAACCTTTCGCGCATAGTTAAAAAACGCACGGGCTTTAAAACCCGCGGAATAGAATTAAGCCTGATGCAACGCTGTTCGGCGCACATCGCTTCGAAAGCCGACGTAGACGAAGCGTTTAACGCGGGCGCGGCGGCGGTTTTGGCTGCGATAAACGGCGAAACCGACAAAATGATAATATACGAGCGCGAAAAGCCTTGTAAGTGCGAAAACGCAGGCGGCGGTTACGATTGCGGCGCGTGCGAAAAATATAAAATTAACTATTAGACATAAATAAACCGAGTTTTTTATCTTTATTGATTTAAATGCTCGGTTTTTTATTGATTTTTGATTAATATAAAGAATTACCAAAACCCAATATTTCCACGCCGTCATTGGTTATCAAAACCGTATGCTCGAAATGAACGGCTAAAGAATTATCGTCAGTAGAAAGCGTCCAGCCGTCTTTTTCTATAGAATATTTATTAGAACCGTTTGTAATCATAAGTTCCAAAGCTAAAACCATATTCGGCTCGAGAATAATATCGTTATTCGGATGATAAAAATTAAAAATATAAGGCGCTTCATGATATTCGTAGCCAACGCCATGCCCAGTCAACGATTTTACTATATTATATCCGTATTCGCTTACTTTTTTTTCTACATTTTTTCCATATTCGCTCAATAATACTTTTGGTTTTAATTTAAATATTCCGTATTCTAAAGAATCTTTGCAGGCGGATATTAATTTATAAACTTCTTTATTAACCGAGCCTAAATTTCCTTTTATAACCATTGTCCTTGCGCAGTCGGCATAATATCCGTTATATTTGACTCCTATATCTATGCAGACAGGTTTGCCATGCGTGAGTATTTTTTTTTTAGACGGAATTCCATGCGCTATTTCGTTTCCAATCGATACGCTTGTCGCAAATCCGTAGCCAGAGACTTCAAAATTTGCGGGATAACCGTTTTGAGATTTAATATATTTTTCAACTTCTTTATCTATTTTTGACGCTCTCGTTCCAGATTTGCAAAAAGAAAAAGCCAAGTCTATAGATTTTTGCGCTATAAAAGCCGCTTTTCTTATATTTTCTACGGCTTTATCGTCCTTTACCGAAGGTTTTGCCATATTATCTATAGAATCTTTTATAAACATAAACGCTCTTATTTTAAAGATTTTGGAGTGAATAAATAAAGCAATATTACCAAAATTATAGAACCCAAAATTGCCGAAGATAAATTTATTCTTATGTATTCTATTATCGTATTGATTCTTGGAATATAATAAGAACCGAGTAAAGCTCCCGCTGTAGCTATTATAAACATCATTACAAATCCGCCAAAAACTTTTAACCGAAGCATGTTATAAAATATTAAACTAACTATAAAACCAATCGCAATGAAAGCCAAAACCACAATAACATATTCCATGAGTAATCAACCTCTAATTTCAATTTGTCGAAAGTCCTATAAAAAACGATTTCAATTCTCCTTCTTCGTTTTGAATCGGAACAAAAATCATATGATAAATATTTTCTCTATCTTTAATATCGAATTTCTCTTTCAAAGAATCGGATGAAAACGGGTCCGACACATAAAGAGTTCGATTATTGGAAAGTATTTTTTTGAATAATCCTTCGTTTTCGTCTATCTTTAACGATTCTTTAGTTTCTTCGGATAGATTTTGAGATTCGGCGACTTTATAAATTCCGTCTTCGCCTTTATTAAGCATAGCGCAGTTTGTTATATCGAGTCCAGATTCTTCTTTTATCCAGTCCAAAATTTCGCTCATATTTTTATTAACGAATTTTTTGCCTCTTATTGATTTTAAGATATTCTTCCAATAAGCCGTCATATTTTCTTTAACTTTTTCTTCAGCTTCTTTATAATAAGATTCTGGAACTTTAGGAACTTCATCGGGATTATATAATTCTTCATCTTTTAAATCTTCTTTATCAAAAGTGTCGCTTTCGTCCGCTTTTTTAACAATCTCGCCTTCGTAATTATCGGTTATGGAATCCAAATCTATGTCTTTTAAATCTTCTTTGTCTCCAAGTTTGTCGCCAAGTAAGAAATCTTTATTGAGAGAAAAATTGAAAGCATCGCTCGAAGAAAAATATTCGTCTTCCTTTTTCATTAATTCTTCTTCGATAATAGAACCATGACTAATCAAAATATCTTCTTCATCGTTTATAATATTTTCCATATCGTCTATGCTTTCTATAATATCGTCTTCTTTTTCATCCAATTTTTCAAGCTCTTCCAAACTGTTATATAATTCTTCCAAATCGTCCAAACCTGTATCGTTAGAATTTTCTTCGTTAGTAATATTAGTTAAATTATTTTCGTTATTATTTTCTTCATTTTTGTTTTCTTCGATTTCGCCATCTTCTGGCATCTCAAAATTTTCTAAATCGTCTAAATTTAATTTTTCTTCAGTTTCTTCTTCATTATTATTTTCCGTATAGTTTTCGTTATTATTTTTTTCTTCGCTATCTTCTTTAAAAATATCTTCAAGGTCAATATCGTTTAAATAATTAATATCGTCTTCGGTTAATAATTCCAAAGTATCTTCGTTATTATTTTCGCTAACATTTATGCTGTTAATATTATAATTTTCATCTTCTTCGTATATATCATCCGTTTGACTTTCTTTAATCAATTTATTTCTATCGTATAAAACGGAAATTATTAAAAATATAAAAGACGAGCATAAAATTAAAAGCAAAATATATTTCAAATATTTTTGAACAATAGGAACATTAAGCTCCAAAATTCCTATTGAAAAATTTTCTATATCTCTGACTCTGCCCGAATATAACAAATAAGAAGAATTGTCTATATTGATAGTTTTTGAATCCGACTGTTCCATATATCGAGTCAAAGTATCTCGAGATATGCTGTTTATATCTATCGCTGGATTATAATAAACCACTCCGTTCGGTAAAACCACAAAATTTAAGTTATAAGAAGTGTTTTCAAAAATCTTTTTAAATACGCTTGCAACTATATAGCCGATTCTGATTCCGTTTTCGTTTGAAATAGATTTAATGAAATAAACTCCGTCATAATCTTCGTCAAAATAAGCCAAAGCGTTTGAATTTTTATAATTATCTATATTAATGACTTTATTTTTATCGGGAGACGAAATAACCGTTTTACCGTCTATAGCCAAATTTATTGTAACCGTATCGAAAGCGTAATTTCCGCTTCTGAATATTGATATTATTTTATCTCTTTCCGATTTATCAACTCCGTTTATAACCACTCTTTGTAAAAAATCGGCAAAAGGATAGCTTTCCAAAATTTTATTTATTCTCTTATCGTATTCGTTTACTATATTAAGAACGCTGTTTTGACATATTAAAGCACTTCTGTCCAATTTTTTTGTATCGACATCGAAAGCGTCTCTTTTTAATCCGAATACAAAAGTTATGAATAACGCAATTATTATCGCATTGAGCAAAATCGCTATATATATATAAATATTATTTTTATCAAACATAAAATTTCCAACTACTTTTTAATTATAGTTTTTGCATCTTCTTCAGCTTTGCTTATTATTGAAGCGAGCATTTTATCGAAAGCGGCAAATACATCTTCCGAATTATTTTTATTTAAATCTTTAGTCAATTTTTCTTCGCTATTAATTTCTTTATCAAATTCTTTTTTATTTTCCGCGTGATTTGTCAAAACATTATTATACGAATCGAGTATATCTCTATTCACATTTTCCAATATTTCTTCGTCTATTTTTATGTCGGTTTCGTTAATATCGTTTTCTTCCTGCTTATCAATTTCGTTAATTAATTCTTCTGAATTTTCTTCTTCATTATTCAAAATATTATTAATAATTTCTCCTGTAAGGCTATCTTCAATAATACTTTCAATATCTTCAATGTTGTTGGTTTCTTCGTCTATTTCTTCATTTTCAATTTTAATATCGTTAATATCTTCAATTATTTCATTTAAATCGTCTTCTTGGATTATATTTATATTATTAATAGGATTGATATTATTAAAATTATCGTCTATCTCTTCGTTTTGAATTAACGCTTCAATATTATTTTCTTCTTTTGCATTTTCTATATTTTCGTTTTCGGTTTTTTCTTCGACTTCAAAATCTTTTTTATTGATTTCATTTTTTATATTTGAAACTAAATTTGATATTTCTTTTTTTATATTAAATTTTTCTTTATTAGGTTCTTTATATTCTTCCGGGATTTTATAATAAACTTTTTCAACGATAGGCGGCATATCCTCTATAGCGTTCGACTTCGGCAATTCGGCATTTATTATATTCTCGTCTATATCGCCCGATTCTTCTTCATCATCTTTTACAATTTGCAAACTATTCATATAATCTCTATCGCTTTTAATTTGCATAAGATATTTAAAGAAATTAATAATACCGTTTAATATAAGCTGAAAGAATAAAATCAAAAGCGCCGTTAAAGCCAAAACTATAAGTTCAAAATAATTTGGATATTCTTTTCCTATCATTGAAACGGAAAGCGAATCGTTTACAATAAAACTTGGCTGTTTTTTATAATACGCAAATCTATTTATAACGCTTGAAACTTTTTCTATAGTATTGTCGTCTCCTATAGATTCTCTCACATTATAAATCAAATTTCTCGAATCGCTCACATACAATCTCTTATCGGCAACCAAATAATACATTGCAATATCCGAAACATAAGAATAATCGTTTCTCGTTGCCACTATCATCTCGCCAAAATTATTTTTTATATATTCCATTATATAAAAAGTATTTTCGTTTGTGGCATTCAAAACCAAAGAACCTTTTTTTATTATCTCTTTAATCAAATCATCGTTCAATTCGAGTGGCCACGATTTATTTTTAGACAAATATAGATTAAGACGCATTTTTCCGTCCGTGCCAAAAACCGTCATTCCTCTTAAATAAGGATTTTCAACCGTCATTTTATAATAATCGTTTTTATATTTTTCAAGTTCGCTTTTTGAATAATTTTTATTAGGATTATAATTTTTTACGACATCCGCCGTTTGATACATGCTATAGCCTACATAATCGGAAATCGACTGACTTATCAAATTAATCTGATATTCCGAAACGGTATTTCTTTTTATATTTAGATTAACCGCCGCTTTATCAATCATGCGTGTCATCATATCGAGATAATCGTTTATGAAAACTGATATTCTGCTATTTGAAGGCAGTATTGTATTGCTCGCCGCTCTTGCGAACATTGCAATTATAAAAATTATTAAAAAAGATATTATCAAACTTAAAAGAGTTTTAATTATTTTCTGCTTTCTATCGTTATTCATAAATTGCCTTCTCAAAACTTGAAAATTTAAATGCTATTATAATAATTTATCGGTATAAAGAGGCTTTTACTTTATTAATAATTAACAATTATTAATAATTCACTTCGACTATAAATTAAAAAAGCGAAACTATAAAAATAGTCTCGCTTAAAATCATGGGATTTAGTTTTATTACTTTCTATTTTATTTTGTGGCTTTATTTCTGAGTCTGTCCATAGGATTTATAATATCCGTCACGCGAACTCCAAAGTTTTCGTCTATAACCACAACCTCGCCTTTAGCTATAAGTTTTCCATTAACAAGCAAGTCGACTGGTTCGCCCGCCAATTTTTGAAGCTCGATAATAGAACCTTCGCCAAGCCCCAATATATCGCGAATAGTCATAGTGGCTCTTCCCAATTCCACCGTCATATTCATCGTTACATCCATGAGCAAGCCGATATTTCCCGTTCCTTGAATATCCGCTGCAGGCATTAACGAATTGAACTCCGCATGCTGAATTCCAAGCTGATTTGAAGGCTCGAATTCTTGACTATTGGAATTTCCGTTTCCAGAACTGCTTGGATTATTTCCAGCGGATTTGCTATTTCCTATAAGCGCTTGCAAAAGCGGAAGTTCCATAGCGAACACATAAGGTGCGTTTTCAAATTCTCCCTCTATTGAAACCGTTCCGTTGACTATAGCCAAACCGCCCGCAATATTAACCGTTGAGGCATCTTCCAATACGGAAGTTTCCACAGGCGAATTGCTAAAATTACCGCCGAATCTTGAAGTTAAAGCGCTGTCGGAAGAACCTACCATTTGAGAGAAAGCTTCTTTCAATACTTGAGCTACCATATCGTTTAAAGCTTCTTCTTTTTGTCCCATCATTAAAGAAGCTATAGCCAAAGCCTCGCTCTCGCCCATAAAGTAGTAAACATTTCCGCTAATCGAACCTGTATAGGCGACTTTTCCCTCTACCATCTTTCCCGATAACATTTGCTGCAAATTGGACGAATTTCCTATAGTCGTGGCAATATTCGTTATAGTTACGGTTTTTGTGGTAATAGAAGATAATGAAAAAGCCTGATTATCCGCTATAATTTTAGCCGCTTCGTTAAAAAGCTGTTTATCCACATTGCCGTCCGCCGCTCCAGAGTCCGTTCCTCCAAAAGCCTCGTCAGAACCTTTAAGCAAAGCTTCTATTTCATCTTGAGATAATGCGCCGTCACTTATCATTATTATTCCTCCTCTTTTAGTAAATCTTCTTCGGTTAAATCAGCCTCGCCGTCCATGACTCCCGTAAGTTGAACAGCCATTCTGCTGCCCGAAATACCAGGTCGACATAAGAATTTCCTTCTCGTTCCAACCTTGAATATAACAGGGTCGGTTATTTTTGTATCGGTAAATTTAACGACATCGCCTTTTTGAATATTAAGAATATCCGAAAGGGGCAACTGCATTGAGCCGAGTTCCGCCGAAGTTTCGACATATATATTCTGTAATTTTTCTTTAATAATTTTCAAGTTTTCAATCGTGCTTCCTCTCTTAACAGAAGCATACCAATATTGAGCGGATAATTTTGAAAGTATAGGTTCTATAGTAATGTAAGGAATACAGAAATTCATCATACCTTCAACATCCGCAACTTTAGTTTCTAAAGTAATTAAAACAACCATATCGTTTGGGCTTACCATTTGGGCGAATTGCGGATTTGTTTCTATCGAACCCAAACGCGGTCTTAAATCTATAACATTAGCCCAAGCTTCCCTCAAATTTCCCAATATTCTGACTATTATTCCTTCCATAACGGAAAGCTCAATATCGGTAAGTTCTCTGTTTAGATTTTTTGGACTCTCTCCAGGTCCGCCGAATAATCTGTCTATAATCGTAAATGTTATAGAAGGGTCGATTTCCAAAATAGAACTTCCTTTAAGAGGGTCCATACTAACCATAGCCAAAGTCGAAGGATTGCTTACGCTTCTTATAAATTCCTCGTAAGTAAGCTGGTCAACGCTCGCCACATGGATTCCAACCAAAGTTCTTAACTGCGCCGATAAAGAAGTAGTGGTAACGCGGGCGAAGTTTTCATGCATCATTTGAAGCGTTCTGATTTGGTCTTTTGAAAATTTATCGGGACGCTTGAAATCGTAAATTTTTATTTTTCTATGTTCTACTTCAACGCGTTTAGTGTCGATATTATCCAAACTTTTTCCAGACGATATTGCGCTTAATAACGCGTCAATTTCGCTCTGAGATAATACTTCCGTCATACGAATATCCTTATTAACCTATTTTCCTTAATTCTCCAATTTAGCCTATTAACTTAATATAAGGTCTACAAACAATACATCGTCTATCTGTCCGTTTCTAAGCATACTGTTTATTTCCCTTTTAATATCCGCTTTCAACTGTTCTATTCCTTCGTTAGTTCTTAGCTGGTCGAAATTATAGGACCTTATTATAGCGTAAACTCTGTCCTTTATCATATAAACTCTTTCTGGAAGTTCGACAGCCAACTGTTTAGCGTTCGCCGTATAAGTTAAAACTATGCTAACTTTAACATATCTCGTAACATCCACATCCGCAGTATTCGCGTTAAAATCGGGCGTAATCGGAAAATAAGTTGGAGGCGGCTGTTTTATCATATCGTCCGCTATTCCGCCTTGAACTCCTCCAGCCCTTCCTACGCTTCTTGAAACAAAGTAAGCTATAACCCCAGACATTAAAGCCACTACTAAAATGGCAGCAATAATCATAAGGATTTTTATAATCATAGGGCTTATGGTAAATTTTTTCTTAGCTTTTTCTTCGCCTTGTTCCTCTTCTTCGCCTTCTTCTAATTCTAAATTTTCTTCGTCTGCCATATTATTTCCTCTCTTTGATATAATATTTTAAATTTTTAATATTATATAGCGATAAGATAAATATATCAATTCTTATGTTAACTTAATAAGTATTTACCGCTTTAAAATTAATATCGGTATAGTGAAAAAATACTTAACATATTTTTTGCCTAAATGTAAAAATCAATTATTATTATTTTTATCGTTTTTATTTTTTAATTTTCAAGAAAATAATTAATTTAATTTTAATATTGTAAAAAATATTTTTTAATGATAGAATAAAGCAATTAAAATAAAATTAAAACAATAAAAATTAAATATGGGGACGCTATGAAGTTTAGATGTTTAAAAAAAGATATAGTAAAATCAATCGGAGTAACCGAAAATGTCGTTGAAGGAAAGGTAATATACAATATAGAAAGCAATGTTCTTTTTCATCTTTCGGGAAATACTCTTACATTAACGGCGACTGACGGTTCGGTTTGGGCGAGAAGCAGAATAATTTTGGACGATTGCGATGGAGAAGGTTCGGTTGCAATATACGCTAAAAAAATAAGTTCTATTTTAAAAGAAATGCCTGACGGTTTGATAACGATAAATGTAGAAGAAAATGAAAAAATTAATATAGAATCTGAAAACGGAAAAATAAAACACTTAATAATTGGAATGAAAGCGGATGATTTTCCGCAATATCCAGAAAGCGAAGAAGATATAACTTATACTATGCTTCCTACAAAAGAATTGGTTACTATGATTAATAAAACAATAAGCTCAATAGCGAAAGAGCCTTTTAAACCAGCTTTAAGAGGAATATATTTTGAAAAAACCGATTCCAAATTTGTAGCCGTTGCAACGGACGGAAGAAGAATGGCTATTATAGAGAGAGAATTTGACGGAATAGAAAACGGTTCTTTTTCAATAATAATAGAGCCAAAAGTTTTAAATGAAATACTTGTGACGGCAAATTATGACGAAGTTGAACAGGTAAAAATGGGAGTCGATGGACAGCAGGTTTATTTTCAAGTTGGAAAATACGATTTCGTTTCAAGTCTTATCGAAGGAAAATATCCTAATTTTAGACAAGTTATACCGAAAGAATTCGCTTACAGCTTTAGAGTAAATAAAAACGATTTGCTTGACGCCATAAGAAGAATTGTTCCAATGATTAACGATGTTCGCTCAAAGAGAATGATATTAAATGTTTCGGAAGAATCGCTTAAAGTTAAGGGAATAAATCAGGAAATGGGAGAATCGGTAGAAGAAATTGATATAAAATATTCTGGCGAAGATAATTCTGTCGCTTATAATTATAGCTATATTCAAGATGTAATTAAGCAGATAGATTCGGAAATTGTCGCTTTCATGGTAAATAAGGATTCGAGTCCGACTATGATAAAAGAAATAGAAAGAGACGATTATTATTTTATTATAATGCCGATGAGTATAGGCGAAGAATAATTAAATTTTCTTAATTCTTTAATGAAAAACAAAATAAAAGATTTCGATTTAAACGATTTAGCTTATTTAAATAAAAGAAATTTAAATAGATGGCGTTTGATACTTGGAAGTTTTGTCGAAAATAATTTAAAAATTGACGGCGAATATTTTGAAATTGACGAAACATTAAATTTTTTATACGATAGAGAATATTCTGAAAATAGCGGTTATTCTTTAAATAGTTTAAATGATTTAAATAATTCAAATTCAAACGAAAGAAAATTCGGAAAAGAAAAAAGCGCTTTAACCGTTCCAAAATGGATTTCAAAAGTAAAAAAATTATTCCCAAAAGAAACCGTTGAAATAATGCAAAATCAAGCGCTGGAAAAATATAAATTAACGGAAATTTTAACGGACGAAAATATACTCAAAGAAATCGAACCTAATATTGAACTACTTAAAAATATACTCGCGTTCAAAGACACAATGAGCGGGAACGTAAAAAAGCTGGCTTACGAAATAGTAAAAAAAACGGTTGAAGAAATTAAAAAGAAAATGGAAATTGAAATAAAAAAAGTTTTTTACGGAAAGAAACTTCCAAATTCTACCGCTGTAAATAAAATATTTAAAAATCTCGATATAAAAAAAACGGTGAGACATAATTTGAAAAACTATAATTATAAAGATAAAAAATTTTTTGCAGATAAATTATATTTCAATCAAAATATAAAAAAATATAATCCTTACAATATAATAATCCTTATAGACGAAAGCGGCTCGATGCTCGACTCGGTTATTTATTCAAGTATCATGGCTTCAATATTTACCAATTTGCCTTACATGTCCGTCAAACTTATAATTTTCGATGTTTCGGTTGTCGATTTGAGCGAATATATAAGAGAACCAGTAGATATATTATTTAAAGTGCAATTAGGCGGAGGAACGGATATTGCGCAGGCTTTAGAATATGCGAAAAAAATAACTGTCGCTCCCGACAAAACAATCGTTCTTCTTATAAGCGATTTATTCGACAGTAATGATTATAAACTCATGTATAAAAGCGCAAGCGATATAATAGAAAACGGAAGCAAATTATTCGTTTTGACGGCGCTCGATTATAATACAAATATTAGCTACGATAAAGAAGCGGCAAAATATTTTTCAAAAATAGGGGCGAAAGTCGGAGCGCTCACTCCAAATAAACTTTCAAAATGGATTAGCGAGAGTATATCTTAAAATTAATATAAAAAATATCTTGTCCATTATGAGTGAGTGCGCTAAAGCTGGCATGTTGCCAAACGAACGAAGCAATCCGATATTAATAAAGCAAAATTTTTAAATTGAATTTTATTAATAATGGATTGCCACGCCTTAATTAGTTCAGATTGCAATAACAAATAATATTATCTTTTAGCCTGTTCGTATTGTTTAGGGAAAGGAATATCTATTCCCAAAGTTCTCGCGGCTTGCAATCCCCAATAAGGATTTCTCAAAAGCTCTCTTCCTATATAAACCGCATCAGCCGCTCCGTTTCTTACTATCATATTAGCCATTTTAGGGTCGCTTAAAAGTCCGCCTCCGATACAAGGAACTGTCATATATTGTTTGAGCTCTCTTGCGAAAGGTATTTGATAGCCTTCGTAAGGAATTATTTTTCCGTCCGCCGTTACCGCTCCCGTGCTTACATTTATCGAATTAAATAAATTTTCGTTTTCGAGAGGCTTTAGCATTTCGGCAAAATCTTTAACCGTATTTCCGTCTTCTCTCCAATCGTAAGATGAGATTCTTATTTGAATCGGGAATTCTTTTCCTATCGCTTCTCTTCCTTTTCTTAAAACTTCTTCCAATATTTTTACTCTGTTTTTTCCGTATTCGTCCGTTCTTTTATTTGAAAGCGGAGATAAAAATTCCGAAATCAAATAACCATGAGCCGCATGAATTTCAATCAAATCGAATCCAGCTTTAACCGCTCTTTTGAAAGCGTTTGCAAAAGCGTCAACCACTTCGTTTATATCTTCTTTCGTCATTTCAACGGGAACTCTATATTTATCGTTAAAAGCTACCGGACTTGGAGCATGAATTTTATCCGTTTTTACAGATTCGCATTTTCTTCCCGCATGATTAATTTGTATTCCGATTTTCGCTCCGTTATTATGAACCGCTTGAACGAGTTTGCTTAAACCGTCAATATATTTATCGTCCCATATAGCCAAATCGTTATCGGTTATCGAACTTATATAAGGCAAAACTCCCGTAGCTTCGACAATGATTAATCCAGCTCCTCCAATCGCTCTTGTAGTATAATGTTGAATATGCCAATCGTTTACAAATCCGTCTTCGGCGCTATACATACACATAGGCGGCATTACTATACGATTTTTAATTTCAAGATTTCCTATTTTTAATGGCGTAAATAAATTGCTTTTTTCAGTTTTCATTTTTATTCCTCTTTTTAATTAAATTTTATTTGTATAGTATATATAAAATAAATAATAATTCAAGACTATAAATTAAGGCTTTTCACTAAATAATTTTTACTATAATATAAAATCAAATAACATGAAAAATAATAT
>NZ_JBNMIZ010000067.1:0-12182 GCF_050873525.1 Brachyspira sp.
ATGTATGCTTACAATTTTGAAGGTATAAGATATGATGTTGGTGATAAGCTAGGTTTTTTAAAGGCAACAGTAGATTTTGCATTAAAGAGACCTAATTTACAAGATGATTTTATAAAGTATTTAAAAGCAGTATGTGATAGATTCGATAATAAAACACTTGAAATTGAAGAATAATGGAGTGATAATATGAGCAGTAAGAGTCAAAAACAAAAAAAAAGAAATAAAATAATTGCGTTGTTTATAGCATTGACTATAGTAGTTTCTAGTATGACAGCTTTACTAAGTGTACTAGCATCTATGTTATAAAAATTTAGAACTATACCTGTATAGGTATAGTTCTTTTTTGTATTAAAATATATGCTAAATAAATAAGAATTATAATAATTGGAGAATAAAAATGAAGAGAGCTTATATTAAAAATATAGCATATTATGTTCCTGAAAAAATATTGGACAATAAATATTTTGAAAGTATTTTGGATACGAATAACGAATGGATAGTTACTCGCACGGGAATAGAAACGAGAAGAATGGCGAGAGAAGACGAAACGATTTTTGAAATGGGATTAAACGCTGTCCGAAATTTGCAAAGTAAAGGAGTAGATTTAAGCGATGTCGATACGATTATAGTTCCGACTGTAACTAAAGATTATATATTTCCTTCGATGGCGGGACAAATTCAAAAAGCGCTCGGTTTGAAACATTGTTTTGCTTTAGATATGTCGGCGGCTTGTTCGGGTTATGTTTACGCTATGAATACGGTAACTGCATTAATAGAAAGCGGGCAGTCAAAAAATGTTCTTATAGTTTGCAGTGAAAAGTTGACTAAAGATATAAATTGGAAAGACAGAGGAACTGCTATTTTATTCGGAGATGCGGCGACAGCTTCTTTAATAACTTCGAGAGAAGACGGAAGAGGAGTTTTGGCTATGGATATGCAAAGCGAACCAGATTTGACTATCGTTTTAAACGGAGGAAGCGCATGTCCGATAAGAGCGGAAGATTGTGACGGAGCAGATTTCAAAATATATATGGAAGGCGGGGAAACTTTCAAAAGAGCGGTTACGGAATTTTCAAACAGCATAGACAGAGTTTTGGCAAAAGCTGGAAAAAGTTTATCGGATGTCCAATTCTTCGTTCCGCATCAGGCTAATTTAAGAATAATTCAAGCGGTTGCAAAAAGGATAGGACTTCCAATGGAAAAAGTGAGCGTCACATTAAATAAGTTTGGAAATTCTTCTTCCACGAGTATAGGTTTGGCTTTATGCGACGCGCTTGATAAAAATAAAATTAAAGACGGAGATTTAGTTTTATTCACTGGATTCGGCGGCGGATTTACTTGGGGTTCTACTTTAATGATTTGGTAATTAGTTAGTTTTTGTTTTCGTTTCTCATAAATTAAGCCGTCCGTTTAATTACGGGCGGCGTTTTTATTATTCTATATTTTTTATAATATTATAAATAATAATTATTTTAAGATTTAGTTTCTTCTTTTTCCAATTCTTTTATATACATATTTAAGAAAGGCTTATAAATAATATAATCTAAAATAATCAAACATATTATAAGAATTGGAGCTGCAAAATTTAAATTTGAAGCCATAAATCCTCCCAAAGCTGGAGGCGTAGTCCAAGGGGTTAATGCCACTACTTTACCAACTATATTTAACTTCATGAAAATATAAGTTATAATGGCATTTATTATAGGAGTTAAAATAAAAGGTATAACAAAAATCGGATTCATTACTATAGGCACTCCAAACATTATAGGTTCGTTGATATTGAAACATCCCGGGATTATAGCGAGTTTTCCTATTGATTTTAAGTGAGCATTTTTAACCATTAATAAAGCTATACAAAAACCTAAAGTAGAACCCGAACCTCCAAAGTAAACAAAATTATTAAAAAACTCCCCAGCAAGTATTTTTGGGATAGCTTCACCGTTTGCCAAAGCTTGTTGATTTACAGCCAAATTTGACATCGCTATAAGCATAACAACTGGATTAATTATATTCGCTCCATGCAATCCACAGAACCACAAAATATGAATCAAAAATAAAATTAAAATTATAGAAAATAAACCGTCCGATAAATTAAGCAAAGGCTGAAAAATTATCATTATTAAATCTGGAAGCATAACCAACATATTTTTTTGTATTATAACATTTATAATTTGGAATAATATTGAAATCACTGCTACGGGAACTAATATTTCAAAAGATTTGGATATTGCTGGAGGAACGGAATCTGGAAGTTGAATCGTCAATTTTTTCTTTACTAAAAATCTCGATATTTCTACGCATAAAATAGCGGATATAATTGCAACGAATAAACCTTTTGCATCCATATATCTTGCGTCTAAAATTGCTACGCTTGCCTCTTCTTCTACAAATAATAAATTTGAAGCCGCACCAATAATAGTTACCGCTAAAGATTTTGCCGAAACCAAAAGAAAAGCATATAAAGATAATAATCCATTTGTTACTCTATCGGAGTCATAATATCCCGATAAATGATAACCTACGCCGAAAGCTACATATAAAGACATTAATCCCATACTAACCGCATGAATCTGCAAATAATCGCTTGCAAATGCCTTAACAAAATCATCGTAAGGTTTAAAATATAAAAAATTGTTTGGGTCCTGTAATGGAAGATTGAATAATAATAATGCGAATGAGCCTATTATAATAAAAGGCGTTGCCAAGACAAAAGCATCTTTAATCGCATTTAAATATCTGTTTGCCGATATTTTTGACATTACAGGCATCATTTTGTTTTCCATAAAAGCTGTGAATTTTTCGTTCATTTTTTTACTCCAAAATTAAAATTTTAAATTAATAATTCAATATAAAATATATTAAATTAATGTCAACAATTTATAAATTTAAGATTTGATAAAACCTTAAATTTAATTATCATGAAAAATTTATTTTTGATTTTCATGATTCTTTTTCAATATGTCTATAATCTCTTTTATAAGATTCTTTTCGCTCATAGCTGTCATTAAATGGTCTTGAGCATGAACAAAAAGCATATTGATATTAAATTTTTCTCCGTCCGCTTCTCTCGTTATAAGATTGGTTTGATATTCATGAGACTGAAGTATTATTTTCTCCGACTCTTCCATTTTCTTATAAGCCTCTTCAAACTTATTTTCTTTTGCAAGTCTTAAAGCTTCGTATGCTAAAGATTTGCTTTCTCCCGCCAAACTTATAATTGGAAAAACATTCTCTTCCATAAATTTTTCATCGGCTTCGTTCATAGTTATATTCTCCTTAAAAATTTAAATATTATTTATATTATAAAAACTATTCTTTAACTTTAAATCTTTGTGCGGGCTTAATATAATCGAGCAAAAATAAATATTCTTCGCATATATGCCCAACAATATTCGTTCTTCCCGTGTTTTTCATGTCTTTCAAAGCTATTTGCATCTCGCCCGCATAACTTCCATATTTTGAAGAATCAATGAGTATGTCGCCTCGTTTTATATCTTTTGCGGCGTTAAATAAATTGAATTCATTTCCCTTATATTTAACTCGCGGATTTGAAGACCTTATAAAATATTCGGAAGCGTCAAGTCTGTTTTGATGCAATTCTTCAAGAATTATTTTCTTTTCGATTTCTGGAATATCTTTAATCAACTTCGCTTTAAAAGTTATTAATCTTTTATCCAAATCGTTTAACTTCTTAAAAGAATTTTCGTTTGCATAGCAATTGGCAATAAATACGGCATCGACTCCAAGCGAAAACAAATCCATAGCCTGAATTTCTATAGGCATATTTCTATGTTCTTCCAAAGAGCAAATTCCGTCATCTACCTGCCAAGGTCCAAAAGTTCCTTCTTGAGCGTTTACGAAAGCGGATGAACTTATAGAATATTTTTTAAAACGATTCATGCTGTTTTTGAATAAATCTCTTTTAAATCCGCTATATGCATGAGGATAAAAATTATAACAGCCTATAAGATTATCTCTATTCGGATGGTAGCTCATTATATTATCCAAATAAGGAGTATCGGCGCTCATATTTAATTCTATTTTCAAATCGTAATCGTTATAAGTCATTAAACTTTCTTCATTACCGCTAAAACCCAAATCGAGTCTTATAGCCCAAGCTCCTAATTTATGAAAAAAGCTCAAATCGTCATAAGATATATTCAAGTATTTAAATACGGCGGGCGAAATATCCAAAGTGGTTTTTATTCCTCTATCTTTGGCATAATTTATAATCTCGCTAAATTCTTTTATTATATCTTCTTTGGAATGTTGAACGGAAAGAAGACACATAAAACATCTTGTAAAACCGTATTTTGAAGCCAAATCTATATAAGCCTTATTATCTTCCATTTTTGAATGAAACGGATAAACGGAAATTCCCAATTCTCGCATAAAATCAATTCCTTAAAATAATTGAAAAACATTATTTAAAGAATAATTAATAAACAATAAAATTATTATTTTATTCTACTTTTAGATTCATAGCGAAATCCAATATTTTTTCGCCGTTCATCATTCCGTAATCTTTGAAATCGATAACATCCAAAGGTTTATTTTTTTCTTTAGCTTTAGCCTGAAATTCCGCTTTTTGAAATTTCACTTGAGGACCAAGTAAAAATACATCGTAGCTGTCAAGCAATTCATAAAATCTTGCCGTGCTTACTGCTTCTATTTCCGCTTCTATATTTCTTTTTTCTGCGGACTCTTTCATCTTTTTTACAAGCATACTCGTTGACATTCCTGCCGAGCATAATAATAAAATCTTTTTCATGATTTATTACCTCTTCTATTTTTATTTTTTAATTTATATATTAATTATACATAATTTATCGTAATAAATCAAGTATCATAAAATTAAAAATAAATTTGACTTTATTTTTGTTATAGTTTATTATTTTAAAATTAAATTATAAAATAGAGGTTTTAAATTATGCCATTTAGAAAAGATTTTTTATGGGGCGGAGCTACAGCCGCAAATCAATGTGAAGGAGGATTTGATAAAGGAGGAAGAGGTTTGGCAAATGTCGATGTCGCTCCTCATGGTAAAGACAGATTAGCTGTTATAACGGGAAAAATGAAAATGTTTGATTTTGATAAAGAACATTTTTATCCTTCAAAAGACGCTATAGAAATGTATTCGCACTACAAAGAAGATATTAAACTTTTTGCCGAAATGGGTTTTAAAGTTTATCGTATGTCTATCGCTTGGAGCAGAATATTTCCTAAAGGTGACGAAGATAAACCAAATGAAGAAGGTTTGAAATTTTATGAAGATGTTTTTAAAGAATGTTTGAAATATAATATTAAACCTTTGGTTACGATTACGCATTTTGACTGTCCGATGCATTTAATAAAAGAATACGGCGGATGGAAAAATAGAAAACTTATAAAATTTTATGAGAATCTTTGCAACGCGATTTTTAACAGATATAAAGGACTCGTTGAATATTGGCTCACATTTAACGAAATAAATATGATATTGCACGCGCCTTTTATGGGAGCTGGTTTATATTTTGAAGAAGGCGAAAACGAAGAAGAAATAAAATATCAAGCGAGTCATCATGAATTGGTTGCAAGCGCGATAGCCACAAAAATAGCTCATGAAGTTGATAAAAATAATAAAGTGGGATGTATGCTTGCTGCTGGAGTTTATTATCCTTATTCTTCAAAGCCCGAAGATGTTTTAGCCGCTCAGCAGAAAAACGATGAAATGTATTTTTTTGTAGATATTCAATCGAGAGGAAAATATCCAGCTTACGCTTTGAAAAAGTTTGAAAGAGAAAATCTTAATATAAAAATGGAAAACGAGGATTTGGAATTATTGAAAAAATATACCGTTGATTTTATTTCTTTTTCTTATTATTCCACAAGATGCGCTGCTGCCGATATGAGCAAATATGCGAAAGGAAACGAAAAAGATAATGTAATGAAAGATATAAAAAATCCAGAATTAAAACAAACGGATTGGGGCTGGACTGTTGACCCTTTGGGATTAAGAATAACTTTAAACGATATATACGACAGATACCAAAAACCAATGTTTATTGTAGAAAACGGACTGGGCGCTTACGATAAAGTTGACGATAAAGGATATGTTGAAGACGATTACAGAATAGATTATTTGAGAGAGCATATAAAAAATATGAAAGATGCCGTTGAGATTGACGGAGTCGATTTACTCGGTTATACGACTTGGGGACCGATAGATTTGGTTTCGGCGGGAACGGGCGAAATGACAAAAAGATACGGTTTCATTTATGTAGACAGAGACGATTTTGGAAACGGAACTTTAAAAAGAAGCAGAAAAAAATCTTTCTATTGGTATAAAAAAGTTATAGAATCGAACGGAGAAAATTTAGAATAAAATTTTTGAGATTCAATTTTAAAAGGAATGCTCAATATAATCGGCGTTCCTTTTAATTTTAAATTAAGTTTAAATTAGATAAAATATAAAAAATAAAATAAAGGTTTATTTATGAATAATGATAAAAACATAAAATTAATAGCAGCCGATATGGACGGAACTCTCCTTGACAACAATGCAGAACTATCCGATTATAATGCAGAAATTCTTAAGGCTTTAATAAAAAACGGAATCGAAATAATATTTGCTACGGGACGCCCTTTTGAAAGCGTAAAAAAATTTAAAGACGCTATAAATAACGATAACTGTTCGATTATTTGCAATGGAGCTGCTGTAGCCGACACTAACGGTAAATTTTTATATACAAAAAGTATGGACGAAAATTCCTCTAAAATGATTATAGATTTATTTAATAAAAATAAAGATGGAATTTGTTTGAATATTTATAGCGATGGAAAATATTATATATCCGAAGAAGAATTTTATTTTAAAAAATATATAGAAAGAGAAGGAATAAAAAATATAATCGTTGGTTTGGAAAAAATAGAAGTCTTTGAATTTGTAAAAGTTCTTTTTTTAGGAGAACATGAAAAATTATTAACGCTTCAAGAAAATATAAATAAATCTATACAAAATGCGGATGCTGTATTTTCGCATCCCGAATTTTTAGAAATAATTCCTAAAGGCGTAAATAAAGCTAATGCGTTAAAATGGCTATGCGATAATAAGAAAATAGACTATAAAAATATTATGGTTTTTGGAGATAATTATAACGACTTGGATATGATTAATTTGGCGGGTATAGGAGTCGCAGTTCAAAACGCGGTTGACGAAGTGAAGAATAACGCCGATTATATAGCTCTTTCACATGATAAAGACGGAGTAGGAAAATTTTTAAAAGAATTTTTTGAGTTATAAATTTGATAGGATAAATAAATCTTTACAATTAATTATTATCAAATATAATTTTCATTATTTTAAATTTATTTAAATTGGATTAAATATTAAAATGGAAATACTTGAAAATATTAGTTTAGTTCAAAGAGAAGCGATACTGCATCGAGGAAGTCCTTTGCTTTTGCTTGCTGGAGCGGGAAGCGGTAAAACTCTCGTCATAACTAAAAAAATTGCCTACTTAATAAAAGAATGCGAAATTCCGCCCGAAAGAATAATGGCGGTTACTTTTACGAATAAAGCGGCAAACGAAATGAAAAACAGAGTCTGCGAACTTTTACCCGAAGTAAAACCTTACAGATTATTTGTGCGAACTTTTCACTCGGCATGCTTAAGAATACTCAAAGAGAATGCAAATTATGTGGGCTATAAATCCGATTTTATAATTTTGGACGAAAGCGATAAATTATCAATTATAAAAAGAATTATGAAAGAAGAGGAAACTCCGAAAAGCATAACTCCCAAACTTATAATAAAATTTATATCTTCAATTAAAAATGAAATGGAAGACGGAATTAATTATGACAGACATATTTTTGAAAAGATTTATAATAAATATTTGGAATACGAATTAAAAGAAAATTTGATGGATTTTGACGACCTTATACTTAATACGATAAAATTATTTGAAAAAGAAAAAGCGGTTTTAAATTATTATAAAGAAAGATTCAAATATATTTTAGTTGACGAATTTCAAGATACGAATCCGCAGCAGTATAAATTGATAAAATTGCTCGCTCAAAACGCGGATAACGATTTGACTGTTGTCGGAGATGATGACCAAAGTATATACGCTTTCAGAGGAGCGACTATTGTAAATATACTCAATTTTGAAAACGATTTTCCAAATACAAGAATAATCAGACTCGAGGAAAATTATAGATGCCCGAAAGATATTGTAGAAGCGGCTTTAAGCGTGATTAAAAATAATTCTAAACGGCATAGAAAAAATGTTTTTTCAAATAAAGACAGTCAATACAGAATAGAAAATTGGATTTGCTACTCGGATTTGGAAGAGGCAAAAGAAATTGTCGAAGAGATAGAAAGACTTTTTGATTTGGGATTTGAAGCGAGAGATATTGTTATTTTATTTAGAACAAACAGCCAATCGAGAGTTTACGAAAAAGAACTGCTTATTCATTCGATTAATTACAAAATTTTAGGCGGAGTCGGTTTTTACGAAAGAATCGAAATAAAAGATTCGATTGCATTTTTGAGATTAATGACGGGATTTAAAGATAATTTTAGTTTCAGAAGAACGATTAATACTCCTCCGCGTTCAATTGGAGAAAAAAGTTTGTCGAACTTCGAGGACTTTGCAAGTTTAAGAGGTTTGACTTTGTTCGATGCGATTGATTATATAGAAGATTCCACATTATCGAAAAAAGCTAAAAATAATATAAAGGCTTATAAATCAATAATTGAAGATTATTCTAATAAAATAAAAGAAGATACGGAAATCAACGGCGGAATAAATATAGAATCGATATTTTTTAATTTTTTATCCGAGATTGATTATTTTTCAATATTTAAAAGCGATGGAGAAATAAGGATGGCATCGGCAAATGATAATATAAAAGAACTTTTCAGAGCTTATTACGATTATAAATTAATTGAAAATGACGCGAATATAAATAGTTTTTTGGAAGAAACTTCGCTTTATAGAGATACTTCAAATAATGAAAATAAAGACGCCATAACTTTAATGACTGTTCATAACGCTAAAGGTTTGGAATTTGAAGCGGTTTTTATGACGGGAATGGAACTCAGCGTTTTTCCTCATTATTTTGCTTTGGAAGAAGAAAACGGAATAGAAGAAGAGCGAAGACTTTTTTATGTGGCGATAACGAGAGCAAAAAAGAAACTTTATTTAACTTATTCTAAAAGAAGAAGAGTAAACACGGGAATAATGGAACAAACTCCTTCTTCATTTTTGACGGAAATACCTAAACATTTGATGGATATAAAAGAAAAAAATTCTTATCGTTATAATCATAATTATATTGAGATAGACGAAGACGCTTTTGATTATTGATTTTTAAAAATTAAATTATATAATATATTCAAATAAAAAATAAATAAAAAAATAATCTTAAAAAGGCGGGTTAATCCATTTTATGAAGAAAGTTAATTTATGTTTATTGGGCGCTTCTGGCGCGGTTGGAAAAGAAATGTTAAAAATTTTGGAAGAGAGAGAATTTCCAATTAACGAATTAAAACTTCTTGGGAATAAAGACGCGGGCAAAAAAGTAAAATTTAGAAATAAAGAATATACGATAGAAAAAGCGGATAAAAAATCATTTAAAAATATGGATATTACTCTAGTTGCAGTCGGAAGCGATATAAGTAAAAAATTAAGTCCGATTGCGGTTAAATCTGGAAGCGTGGTTATAGACAATAGCAGCGCGTTTAGAATGGATAAAAAAGTTCCTTTGGTAGTTCCCGAAGTTAATCCCGAAGATGTAAAAAAGCATAAAGGAATAATTGCAAATCCTAACTGCACTACTATAATCGCTTTAGTCGCTTTAGCTCCATTGCATAAATACGGAAAAATAAAAAGAATAATCGCATCTACTTATCAAGCGGTATCTGGCGCGGGCAAAGAAGCTATGGAAGAATTGGAACAGCAGGCGAGAGGATGGGCGGAAGGAAAGAAATTTGAAATAAGCGCTTTTAAGTATCAAATATGTTTTAATTTAATTCCTCAAATAGACGCGTTCGATAAAAACGGATATACGAAAGAAGAATTAAAAATGCTGAACGAAGGAAGGAAAATTCTTCATTCTCCAAATTTGAAAGTAAATTGCACTTGCGTTCGAGTTCCCGTATTTAGAAGCCATAGCGAATCGATAACTATAGAAACGGCAAAAAAAATAACTCCTAAAAAAGCGAGAGAATTATTGGCAAAAGCGGAAGGCGTTAAAGTTGTTGATAATCCCGCAAAATTTCAATATCCTATGCCTTTGGATACTACCAATCAAGATTTGGTATTTGTCGGCAGAATAAGAGAGGATATAAGCGCTAAAAATTCTTTGACTTTATGGTGCGCGGGCGACCAATTAAGAAAAGGAGCGGCTACAAACGCGGTTCAAATAGCCGAACTTGTTTTGGAAAATCTTAAAGATAAAAAATAAATTATCTATGTGGAAAGATAAATTAGAAAAAATAAAAACCGAATTTGAAAAAGATTTCGGATTTATTTTTAATAATCCCGCGTCAGATAATGAAATATCTAAATTAGAAATAAATTTTTTCAAAAAATTTAAAGTAAAATTGCCGAGTCAATATTTGGAATTCCTTAAATATATAAACGGAATAGAATTTGATGGATTTATCATTTTTTCTATTGATAAAGATATGCTTGATAATGATATAAATCAGCAGGTTAAAGGAATTATAGATTTTAATGAGATTTTATATGAGAATGAATTTAATAAAGATTATATATTTTTAGCGGATAGAGATATTAGCTGGTATGTTTATAATATTAAAGATAAAAATTTTAATATTTTGGATAAACCATCTGGCGAAGTAATGGAAACTTATAACGATTTTTATTCTATACTCGATAGCGTATTGGAAGAATATATTGAAAATAATTTATAAAATAAAAACGGCTTACACTTTTAAGTATAAACCGTTTCTTGAGTGTGTGAATTAAATTATATTATAAATCAATTATCCAAATAACTAAAAACTGACTTTTGCTTGCCGTAATTGTAAGTCTTTAGTTGCCAATTGTTCGCAATAACAATAAAATTTTTACTTCTTCTTTCTTAATTGCTTTTTTATATCTTTCATAACTTTATCTACGACTTTTTTAGCCAATTTATCTGGAGTATCAATTTTGCGGAAACGAGTTTTAACGCTGGAATCTTCCGCGCTTCCTTGAGCTATTACTCTTGAGGTTTCAACTTCTATTACTTTAATATTAATTCTAACATTATCATAAATAAGTATGTATTCCTCTTTTAATTTTAAAACATCCTTTTTCCTGTCGCGGTTCATAGAAAATGTATCTAATTTTTCTTCTTCCCAATTATCTACAACAACCGAAACAAGATAATCGACTTTCATGGCTTTACCCGCTTTTATCGTTGCGTCCGTTTCATAGTCGACTTCTTCCGATTCTTGCGATTCCATTTCCTTTATAAGTCTTTCAAGTCTCTTTCTATCGGCTACATTGAGTCCCGCTTTAAAGAAAGCTCCTTCCACTGACGAAACATAAGAAGCCATTTCTTTTACTTCCATCGTTCCTTCTGGCGGCAAACATGCCAAAGTAGTATCTTCTTTTGAATACGCGAAAGAAATATTCAAAGTAAAAATAAAAACGATAATTAAAAATTTTTTAAACATGATTAATCTCCTTTAAGATAAAAAATAATTTTAATAAAATTTTATAAAAAGACGCCGTAATCAAATACGGCATCTTTTCTTTAATTTTTGTTTTTATGATTATTTAATTCTTGCTCCTCTGCCTCTAACTCTCATTTTTGTAATTAAGCCCGATTTGAAAATCTCATAACGAGGCGCTACTAAAAAATCGTAAGTAGTTCCTTTCAAAGCTTCGGCTATAAGCTGGTCTCTCAAAGTGTCATCGTTGGCATCATATTTTAATTCAGCCGTTAGCACTTCTCCAACCGTTATGTCGCTGCCCGAAAGTTGAAGCGATTGAGGAATATTGTCGGTGATAGCGATACTTTTGCATCCGACAATAAACATCATAAAAAATAAACAAAAAGTAATTATAATGGATTTGTTATTCATAGATAACTCCTTGATAATTTATTTATAACTAAACGGAGATTTTTAATTTTCTCCGATAAGTTATCGAAACCAAAATATCCGCAAAGAACGGACAAAA
>NZ_JBNMIZ010000068.1:0-12176 GCF_050873525.1 Brachyspira sp.
TGTTAACTATTGACAAAAAATTAAATTTATATTATTCTACTAAATAAGAATTATGTTAACTAATAAATTATAATAAATAAACATAATTTTTTTATAAAGTAAACATAATTATATCCGATATATTTTAAAGATAACTTTTATTTAGGCAGGTGTTCCTATGCAGGACTTTATAAATAAATTGATAAGTCAAGTTAAAAATATTTTTTCCAAAACCACTAAATTGCAAAAAGCTATAGTGATAGGAATTTTGGTTGTCGCACTCGGCGCTATTGTGGCGACTGTAATTTTAAGCTCGAGAAGAACGGGAACTTTATTATTTCCAAACGCTTTGAGTCAGGAAGATGCAAGAAATGTTATATCCGTTTTGGAGGCAAACAATATTAAATATAATTATAGAAACGGATTCATAACTCTTAATAATCAGTCGGATAAAGCTAAAGCTGAATTGGAATTGGTTAAAGAAGGAAAAATGCCCGCGTCTTTGGACGGATGGGAATTATTCGATTCTCCGCGCATAGGAATTACAGATGTTGAACTAGACATAAACAAAAGAAGGTCCTTAACAAAAGCTATAACTCAATTATTAATGAAATTGGATTTTGTTCAAGAAGCTACGGTTGATTTGGCTTTTCCTAAAAAAGAATATTTGACGGATGTTGACGCTCCCGTTACGGCTTCGGTTGTCATTAGAGCCGAACCTTTCAAAGAGGCAGTTTTAAAAGACCCAAAAACGGTTAGAGGACTTCAACAATTAATCGCTATGGGAGTCGATAAATTACAGCCCGAATTTGTAACGATTACCGATAGCGCTGGCTCGATATTAACCGATTTTACGGATGAAGCCGCTAATTTGAAATTGAAAGTTGCACAAGAAGAATTGAAAATCGTAGATAGAGAAAGAAAAAAGATAGAAAATAAAATAAGACAAACATTAGGCAGAATTTATACGAATAGAGTCGAAACTACTATAGCTTTGGAATTGATATGGGACGAAGTGACGGTTACAAATAATTTAGTTCTTCCTATAACTTTGAAAGAAGACGACCCTTCGACTCCTTATGACGACAGCCAAATCACGAATAAAGTTCAAGTTTCAAGCCGAACTGTGACTGAAGATTGGAGAGGACAGCAGTTTATTCCACAAGGAGCGGCTGGAGCGGAAGAAAATGTTCCTCCGGGATATGCCGATAAAACGGACAGATGGCAAACTTATACTAAAACTGACAGCCAAGACAATTACGAATTAAGCAAAAGATATGAAGCGATAAAGAAAGGAAGCTATCAAATAGGAAAAATATCCGCAGCGGTTGCGTTGGACGGAAGATGGACGAGAGTTTATGATGCAAACGGAGAGCCTGTGATAACGAACGGCACGAGCTATGTTAGAGAATATCATCCAGTATCCGCCGAAGAAATAAGAAATGTTACTTCTTTGGTTCAAGCGGCTATAGGCTATGATTTGAGAAGAGGCGACCAAGTTAGCGTTACTCATATTCAATTCGACCATTGGGACAGATTTAATAGCGAAGATGCGCGACTCATGAGAAACAGCTTTATAAGAAAAACTTTGGTTATAGCCATGATTTCTTTACTCGCATTATTTATATTGGTATTGATAGTTAGAGCGATTCAGAAAGAACTTGCCCGAAGACGCAGACTCAGAGAAGAAGAACTCGAACGAAGACAGATGGAAATGCGAAGACAGGCTATGATGAATGTAAACGAAGAGCCTATTACGGAAATTAATTTGGAAGACGCCGCTCGTAAAAAACTTATGGAAGAAGTTATACGAGTTAGTCATGAGAGACCAGACGATGTGGCTAAATTGCTACGAACTTGGATGGCGGACGATAAATAATAAAAAATAAAAGTAAAAAAATATAGAAAATAAATAATAAAAGTTATAAAATTAAAAATATAAATGAGTTATAAAATAGGAGAAATATTATGGCTACGGCTAATAAAGAAAACGATAAGAAACAAAAAGTATTAAGCGGACGTCAAAAAGTCGCTATATTCCTTGTATCGCTCGGAATGGAAACTTCAAGCGAAATATTTAAACATTTGAGAGAAGAGGAAATAGAGCAGATTACTTTCGATATAGCGAGACTCGAAAATATAGAATCCGCCGATAAGGATGCCGTTTTTAGAGAATTCCAAGAGATGATGATAGCGCAAGATTTTATAACTCAAGGCGGTATAGATTACGCGAGAGATTTATTGGAGAGGTCGGTTGGAAGTCAGAAAGCGGGAGATATTATAAACAGATTAACATCTTCTTTGCAAGTCAGACCTTTTGATTTTATAAGAAGAACGGACCCTACGCATTTGCTTAACTTTATACAAGGAGAACATCCTCAAACCATAGCGCTTATTTTGGCTTATTTGGAGCCGCAAAAAGCCGCAAGTATTTTGGGTTCATTGCCTTCGGAAATTCAGCCCGATGTTGCAAAGCGTATTGCGATAATGGATAGAACTTCTCCAGAGGTTTTAAGAGAGGTTGAAAGAGTCCTTGAAAGAAAATTATCTACTCTTGCAAGCGAAGACTTTACGAGCGCAGGCGGTATCGATTCTATAGTTGAAATTATTAATAGCGTAGACAGAGCAACAGAAAAAAGTATTATAGAAAACTTGGAAGAAGACGACCCCGAACTTGCCGAAGAAATCAAAAAACGCATGTTCGTATTCGAAGATATTGTATTGCTTGACGATAGAGCTATACAAAAAGTTTTGCGCGAAGTCGATTCTAATGATTTGGCAAAAGCGCTTAAAAGCGTTGATTCGGACGCTCAAGATAAAGTTTATAGAAATATGTCGAAAAGAGCTGCGGCATTACTTAAAGAAGATATGGATTATATGGGACCTGTTCGTCTTAAAGATGTCGAAGAAGCTCAACAGAAAATCGTTAATATTATTCGTAAATTGGAAGACCAAGGCGATATCGTTATTGCGAGAGCGGGCGAAGACGAAATGGTTGTTTGACGATTATGTCAATTTTATTATTAGAATTATTGGGAGTTATTTATGCCAGAAAAGGTTTTTAAAGCTAAAAGCGTAGTGGAACTTACTCAAAAAGTTAATATAGCCGTTCCTCATAATGTGAGCAAAGAAGAATTGGATTACGAGGAAGCGCAAGAAGAATATAGAGGTCCTTCGATAGAAGAAATCGAAGCGGAAATTGCGGGAATAAGGGCAAAATGGGAAGAAGATTTAAGAGATATGAGGAGAAAAGCGAGCGATGAAGCGGACAGAATAATGGAGGACGCTAAAAATCAGGCTTTTGAAATTTTTAAATCTAAACAAAATGAAGCTCATGTAATATCCGAGCAGGCTAAAGTTGACGCTTCAAAAATTATTCAAGATGCAAACGCCGAAAAAGCTAAAATAGAAAGCGAGTCGGAATCGATTAGAGATGCGGCTTATAAAGAAGGCTATGCGAAAGGATATGACGAAGGTTTTGAAAAATCATTTTCCGACAGCAATAACGATTTGACGAAATTGGCGGAACAGCTCAGAAAAATTTTGGGTGAAACGATTAATAAGAGAAACGAAATAATAGACGCGGCGGAAGCTCAAGTTATAGAGGTTGCCGTTCTTATTGCAAAACGAGTCGTAAAAATGCTAACCGAAAGAGATAAAGGAATAGTTATAAGAAATATTCAAGAGGCTTTAAGAAGAATTAAAGGAAGAACGAAAATCACTATAAGAGTAAATATTGACGATTTGGAAGTTTCGGCAAGACATAAAGATGAATTCTATCAAATGCTCGATAAAATCGAAGGCGTTACCGTGCTTGAGGACCCTAATGTCGATATAGGCGGATGCATGATAGAAACCGATTTTGGAGATATTGACGCGAGAATAAACACTCAATTAAACGAAATCGAAACTGCAATTAAAGAAGTCGAACCAATCAAAGGTTTTTAAGAGATTTAAATAAAATTTATTAAAGGTTTACTTATGAAAAAACAGCAAAATAAAGAATCCATTATTGAAATTCAAAATACCTTTAATAAATATAAAGAAGTCGTTGGCGATGTCGCTTTATTAAAATTCTGCGGAAAAGTTAAAGAAGTTAGAGGTTCTTTAATAGTAAGCGATGGACCTTTTGCAAAAATCGGAGATATGTGCCGAATATATAAAAATAACGGTTCGCATATCGACTGCGAGGTTATAGGCATTAAAAATCAGGATGTATTTATAGCGTCTTACGGCGATTTAAACGGAATAACTTTCGGAGATATGGTATATTCCTACGACAGTCCTTTATCAATAATGTGTTCGGATAAATTATTAGGAGCGGTTTTGGACGGAATGGGAAAACCTTTGAACGGATATGTGCATAAATTCTACGAAACTCCGATTTCAATTCATCATAGAGCGGTTAATCCTTTAGACAGACCGCGGATAAAAGAGCATATTCAAACGGGAGTTCGAGCGATAGACGGACTTTTAACTGTTGGAAAAGGGCAGAGAATGGGAATAATGAGCGGAACGGGAGTTGGAAAATCTACTCTTTTATCGATGATTGCTCGAAACACGAACGCTGATGTGAATGTTATCGCCCTTATCGGAGAGAGAAGAAGAGAAGTATTGGATTTTATTGAAAGAGATTTGGGAGAGGAAGGATTAAAAAAAAGCGTTATAATTGTGGCGGCAAGCGATGACGCTCCGCTTTTGAGAGTTCGCGCGGCATATACGGCGACTACTATTGCGGAATATTTTAGAGATAAAGGAAAAGATGTAATGTTTATGGTAGATTCCGTTACTCGCTTCGCTTTGGCTCAAAGAGAAATAGGACTTTCAAGAGGAGAGCCAGCGACAACGAGAGGATATACTCCGAGCGTATTTTCCGAATTGGCGCAGCTTTTGGAGAGAACGGGAACTTCAAATAAAGGAACTATAACGGCATTTTATAATGTATTGGTTGAAGGAGACGATTTGGACGAACCTATTACGGACGCGGTTAGAGGAATATTGGACGGGCATATAGTTTTATCGAGAGAACTTGCAAACAGAGGACATTTTCCAGCCATAGATATAAATAAAAGTATTTCAAGAATAATGAACGAAGTGGTTTCGGATATGCATAAAGAATCGGCTAAAGAATTTTTGAAAATGAGCGCCGATTATAACGAAGTTAAAGAACTTATAATGATAGGCGGATACGCTAAAGGAAGTATGCCCGAAGTCGATAAATCCATAGAATATAAGCCGATTATGGATAAATATTTGCGGCAGGATATATACGAAGTTTCAAGTTTTGCCGACAGCAAAGAATCGCTTTTATCAATGTTTTATTCGAGAGATGAAATTGAAAAAGATTTAATTTCGAGCGGAGATGTAAAAATAGAAACTGAAGATTCTAAAATTTCCGATAATGTTCAGTATGAGGATAATCTGGTAATATTATAGAGATTGTATTTTTATTTGGGATTTGATAATAATGAAGAGATTTAATTTTAAACTTGAGCCTTTATATAAACTTAGAAAAAATATTGAAAAACAAAAACAGGCGGAGGTTGCGGAAGTTTCGGCTCAATATAATAAAGAAAAAGAAGGAAAAGACAACTGCATTTTTAAGATTGAAGACGGCATAAAAATAGTGGACGCTATTGAAGACGAAAAAGAAATGATAAATATGAGTTTTTATTTGGGAGATTATATAACGGCGCTTAATTCACAAATAGGATTGCATGAAGAAAATATGTCTATCATTGGAATCGAGCTTAGAAAGAGGCAGGAAATTTTACAAGAAGCGACAAACAGCAGAAGAGCGGTTGAAATATTAAAAGAAAAAAAATTAGCCGAATATAAGAAATTGATTATTAAAGAAGAACAGTCTAAATTGGACGAATGGAAAAAAGAATATATAAGTTAATGATTTTAAATAAATAAAAGAGGAATTATTATGATAGAGTCTATACAAAGAATACATAGCAGAATAGGGGAGATACAAAACACATTTAATAAATTAGGTTTCGCTCCTCTAAATACTCAACTTCCCGTTAAACCTTTTTCGGAATATTTAAACGAAGCTATGGCAAGCGGTTCTGCAAATAAAATAAATAATTCAGACGGTTCGCTTTTAATTGAAAATAATATAAATAATAAAATTAATAACGGAAAAATTATTGACGAAGATACTTTTAACGGGAAAATTTCTTTTGGAGTTTATGACGATATAACGAATAATTTAACGAATAATTTTGCAAGGGCGATAAACGCTTATAAAAAAACTTCGGCGGATTTTCCAAACACTTACGATAGCATAATAAACGAAGCTTCCGAAAAATATTCAGTTCCAAAAGATTTGATTAAAGCGGTTATAAAACAGGAATCTAATTATATGCCGAACGCGGTTAGTTCAAAGGGCGCTATAGGTTTGATGCAAATAATGCCTTCTACGGGAGCTTTGCTTGGAATCGAAGATAAAGAATCGCTTAAAGACCCTTATGTGAATATTATGACGGGAACTAAATATTTGTCTCAAATGCTTAATAGATACGATGGAAGATTGGATTTGTCTTTGTCCGCTTATAATGCGGGACCGAATTTGGTAGATAGACTTCAGAGAATTCCAAATATTGACGAGACAAAAAATTATGTAAAAAATATTATAGGTTATATAAAGAAGTAAACATAATAGCTTGACTTTTTTTGATAGTAATTTTATAATATTTTTATAGTTTAATAATATTTAGAATCGCCCGCTTAGCTCAGATGGTAGAGCATCACCATGGTAAGGTGAGGGTCATCGGTTCAATCCCGATAGCGGGCTTTCTTACATATAATTAAAAATAATCAAGTTTAAGTTTAGAGGATTAAAGAAATTTATGAGATTAAAACTTACGGCGATTATATTGTTGCTTTCGACTTTTATATCGCTTTTAAACGCTTTCGACAAAACTCCATATTATGTAAACACGGAAACTTATGATTCTTATAGAGAACTTATAAGAGGAGTGCATTATTATAATCAGGAGAGATATGACGCTTCTATAGCGAGTTTCAGAACATCTTTGAATACGAATCCAACCGATAAATTTATAAGATATTGGTATAGTAAAGCGTTATATAAAGCGGGTTATATGTCTTTGGCAATTAACGAATGGCTTAATATTAGCAGAATGGGATACGAGGACCCGATAATATTGTCGAAGATTAATAAATATTATAGCGCAAATATTGAAGGAACGAGAGAATCTTTCAGTAATTTTATTTATTTGAAAGTATTTTCCACAAACGCGAATTTTATGAGAAATATTAATCAGCCGATACAGTTAAAAGTTTTGGACGATGGAACTATTTATGTTTTAGATTATAACGATTCTTCGCTTAAACAATTTGATGTAAACGGAAATTTGATTAAAAAAATATCGCAAGGAAAGAGACTCGAAGAAACTCAATTAAACTGGTGGAGAAAAGCCGTTCAATTTGTGACGCGAGTTTATCCTTACGAAAAATTGGAAAATCCGAGAGGCTTTGCGATAGATACGGATGGAAATATTTATATAGCGAATACAAAAAAAGATAAAATATTTAAATACGATTCCAACGGAACTTATATAACGAATATAGGAATTTCTGGAATAGGAAATGGGCAGTTATTAGGACCAAATTCCGTTTATGCGGATAATTTTGGCAGATTATATGTTTCAGACGGCGGAAATAATAGAATTGTAGTATTCGATGTAAACGGAAATTATTTATTTAGCTTCGGAAAACTTGGAGAAAATGAAGGAGAATTCTTTTCGCCCGCGGGAATTGTAGTTAATAACAATAATATATATGTGGCGGATATGGGAAATAAGAGAGTGCAGAAATTCGATATTAGCGGTAATTATATTTCTACGATTAGCAATGAAATGTTTAACGAGCCGAGAGGTTTGTCTTTTTCTTCAGACGGAAATTTATTTATAGCGGACGGAAGCAAAGTTTATTATTACGATATTAACGCAAATACTTTTACTTTATTTAATAACTCCGAAAGATATACGGCGACTCCGACTTCGATAGCGGAAGACAAAAACGGCGCTATTTATTTGACGGATTTTATTTCGGGAAGAATCGATGTTTATACGAGAAAAGAAGAATATTACGCCAATTTGGATGTGTTTACCGATAAAGAATATTTAAGCGAATTTCCAATCGTGGTTGCATCTGTGACGGTTAGGGACAGATTTGCAAATCCGATTATAGGATTGACTGCGGATAATTTTTATATTACTGAAAACGATACGGTTGAGAGTAGGGTAGGTTTGTATGACGCTCCAGAATTGCATGAATATAGATTTATTTATATTATAGAAGACAGCGCGGCGGCAAGAAATTACGAAAGCAGAATAAAAGAAGAGATAAGCAATTTTACTTTGAGTTTGAGGAATAATGACGAGGTTTTGGTAATTCATTATAACGATGGAGTTTATAAATCGGAAGGTTATTCTTCGGCTAATTTGAGAATAATTGAAAACGCGAATAATTTTAGATTTTCTGGCGGAGTTTCGGCTTTGGGCGAAGCTTATTATGAAGCGATTAGACTTTCTCTAAACAGCTTTAAGAAAACGGCTATAATTCATTTTTCTGTAAGCGATATAAACGATGGCGCTTTTGCATCTATGGATTTTAACGATTTATCAAGTTTCGCAAAAAATAATGCGGTTTCATTGAATCAGGTTTATTTGGGAATTAATAAAAATAATTATTTCCTCGATTTGATTTCAAAAAATACTTACGGATATACTATTGACGGTGACAATTCAATCAATTATTCGGAGACTATTAATAATATAAAAAATATCAATTTTGGAAAATATTATATTTATTATAATAGCTTTAGAAATTTGAAAGAAAGCGGACAGTATAGGGCAATGAAAGTGCGAGTTCAATATAGAGATATGTTTGGCGAAGAAGAGTCGGGGTATATAGTTCCTTAAATTGTTTATTATTCTTTTAGAAATGAATTTTTATATAAGTAAGAATACTTGAAAAATACGAAGCGAGAACCAATCCGAGAAACAATACCGTTCCGTCTTCTCCTAACGATTTTCCTTCATATCCAGAAACGGATAATATGCTAAATGAGGGAATAATGGATATGGGCGCGTAGAAAAAGTATTTATAAGTTTATTTTTTAAAATCTAAAATATATATGTTTATAATTAATCAAAATTTTAAATTAATTTCCAATTAGATGATTTCTTATTTTTTCTTTCAGTGTTTGAATATCATCATTTGTATAATATTTTTTATTTATTATCCTTACTTCTCTTGTTTCCCAATCAATAGAATGAAGATAAGCTAAATCTAAAGTATCATTTGGAATTATAAAACACATTTTTGTATAAATATTAAAATGCTTTGTGGATATAACAAGCCATTCGCTAAAATGTAGAAATTCAGGAATATTATGAGTAAAATGAATAACATCAAAAAAGTTAGGACAATTTTCATCCTGTCTTTTAGGATTTTTTCTATTTTTAATGATTTGATTTATAAAACTTTCAATCACTACCATGTATTCAGAATTTTGTATTAAAAATTTATTGGTTTGCGTAAAGTATTTTTTGTATATTAGTTGCAACTGGTCTATCATTACTTCGCTTAATCCATCTCTTGTATTGATTGTTGGATTTTTATGAGATGGATATTGTTTTGATTTTTTGTTCTTTGTAGTTGTTGGAAATCCTAGAATATAATCGTTACTATCATATATAACCAAATATGGTCTTTTATTCATTTGTTCATGTCCTTTAGAATATGTATTTTGTGCTTCTATTACATATTTTGTCATTTTTATATTCCTTTGAATGATATAATATATAGAATTATATTAAAAATTCAGTATAAATCAATAAAGCCCCGATATTTTTTATTATCGAGGCTTATTTTTGCTTTATAATTTGTGAGGCTAATTTATTAATACATACCGCCCATTCCGCCGCCAGGCATTGGAGGCATAGGTTTTTCAGGTTCAGGTATGTCGGTAATGATAACTTCCGCAGTTAGAACTTGACTCGCTATTGAAGCGGCATTTTGTAAAGCGCTCCTTGAAACTTTAGCGGGGTCGATAATTCCCGTTTTCAACATATCAACCCATTCGTTAGTAAGGGCGTTGAATCCCATATTGCCTTTTTGTTTTTTAGCTTCTATGGCAACTACCGAACCGTCAAGTCCAGCATTTGCCGCTATCATTCTTATAGGTTCTTCAATCGCTCTTTTTACTATATTAACGCCGACTTGCTCATCTGCATTTTCCAATTTCAAAGAATCTAATTTTACTTGAGCATGCAAGTAAGTAATTCCTCCGCCTGGTATTACTCCTTCTTCAACCGCCGCTCTTGTGGCTGATAAAGCGTCTTCAACTCTCGCTTTTTTCTCTTTCATTTCAACTTCCGTAGCAGCTCCGATATTTATTACCGCAACTCCACCAGAAAGTTTTGCAAGTCTCTCTTGCAATTTTTCTCTATCGTAATCGCTGTCCGTTTCTTCGATTTGTTTTTTAATTACCGAAACTCTCGCTTGAACTTCTCCTTTTTTTCCGCCGCCTTCAACTATAGTCGTATTTTCTTTATCAACTGTTATTTTTTTAGCTTTTCCAAGTTGTTCCAAAGTAGCGTTTTCAAGTTTCATTCCCAAATCTTCGCTTATAACTTGTCCGCCAGTAAGTATCGCTATATCTTCCAACATAGCTTTTCTTCTGTCGCCAAAACCCGGAGCTTTAACGGCGCATACATTCAAAACGCCTCTCATTTTATTCAATACCAAAGTAGCCAAAGCCTCGCTTTCAATATCTTCGGCGATAATAATGAAAGGTTTTCCAGTTTGAGCGATTTTTTCAAGAACAGGAAGAAGTTCTTTCATATTTGAGATTTTTTTCTCATATAGAAGAACCAAAGCGTCTTCCAATTCCGCCGTCATGCTGTCCGCATTTGTTACGAAATATGGAGATATATAACCTCTGTCAAATTGCATTCCTTCTACCAATGATAAATTAGTTTCCAAAGATTTCGCTTCTTCAACCGTTATAACGCCTTCTTTTCCCACTTTTTCCATCGCATCGCTTATCAATTCTCCAATTTCTTTATCGTTATTTGCGGAAATTGTAGCAACTTGAGCGATTTCTTCTTTTCCTTTTATTTGTTTCGCTTCGGATTTTATATGAGCGACTATTTCATTAACCGCTTTTTCAATTCCTCTTTTTATAAGCATAGGATTTGCGCCGCTTGTCACATTTTTAAGCCCTTCTTTTACCATAGCTTGAGCCAAAACTGTAGCCGTTGTAGTTCCGTCTCCCGCAACATCGTTTGTTTTCGTAGCGACTTCTTTAACTATTTGAGCGCCCATATTTTCAAACGGGTCTTCCAATTCTATTTCTTTAGCGATTGTAACGCCATCGTTTATTATTGTCGGAGGACCGAATTTTTTATCTATTACCACATTTCGTCCTCTTGGTCCTAAAGTTACTTTTACCGCGTTAGCCAAAGAATCGACTCCTCGCATTAGCGCGCGTCTCGCTTCTTCGTCAAATAATAGCTGTTTTGCTGCCATAATCTTTTCTCCTTAAAAATATTAAAAATTATTAATAGTTGTCTTTCTAAAATACTTTTATTTTAAAATTGTAAAAATTATACAATAAAAAATAAATATTTTCAAGAGTAGACTGATTAGATTATAATAAACCTAATCTGCGTTCTTTTTTCATTTTTCTTTTCATTCTTTTAAGCGCTTTTTCTCTTTGAAGTTTTTTTTCAAGAGACGGCTTTTTGTAGAACTGTTTTTCTTTTAATTCCTGTAATATAGCTTCGTTTTCGCATGCTCTACGAAATCTTTTAATAACGCTGTCTACAGGCTCTCCTTCGTTAGCAAATACTCGAACCAAATTAACTCACCTTCCTTTTTTATAAAATAATTAGCGGCGAAGGGACTTGAACCCCTGACACTGCGGATATGAGCCGCATGCTCTAACCACCTGAGCCACGCCGCCTTAAAGTCGTTAGACTATTAGCGGGGACAGGACTTGAACCTATGACCTTTGGGTTATGAGCCCAACGAGCTACCAACTGCTCCACCCCGCGGTATAAATAAATTATCGTTAAAAATAATATACTATTTTGCTTTTAAAGTCAAGCGTTTATTTTATAAATTTAGAATTAAAAAATATTTTTTTTATAAAA
>NZ_JBNMIZ010000069.1:0-12080 GCF_050873525.1 Brachyspira sp.
ATATTATACAATGTTTAAAAATTTTGTCAACAATTAATTTAAATATTTTTTAATTGACTTGTAGATTATAGACGATTTAATTTTTTTGTCAAGCGTTTAAATAAAAAAATTATTGCCTATCTTTATTTTCTTCATTATTATTCAAACTATCCGAATTTAAATTTCTTAATCTCTCTCTAATTTCTTTCGTTGATTGCAAAGCGTCTTTTTCTTTCATTTTCGGCTGTCTGAATATTGATAAAGTTTGATTCAAAATATTTTTAAAACTGTCTTCAACCGCGTTTTCTTTCGAGTTTATATACATCATTCTTATTTGGTCTTTAATTTCTTTATTTTCTATTTTTTCAAGCAAATTTATATTATGGTCCGATATTGAAATCAAATACATTTCGTCCGCTATTTCTATAATCGAAATATATCGATTTGCGGCGACTGCGGTTGTGGCGAGTATTCTAATAATTTCGTTCGAGCCAGATATTTTTTTTGTTCTATTTTTAAGATAGATAAAAACCAAATATATTCCCGCTAATGTCAATATAAATCCTATAATCGCTCTTATAAACATCCCCGTATTGCTGACTGTCGCTCTATTTTCAATATTTCTTATATCTTCAAGTATCGCGGGTTCGTTATTCGTATTATTTTCGTTTTCGGCAGGAATATTAAAAAAATTTGTATTAGTTTCGTTGGTATTTATATTATCGCTATTGTTATTGTTATCTTGCGCATAAACCATAGGAATAATTATCATTAAGAATATTATTATTTTTTTCATTTTTAATCCGATTCGTTAGATTTAATTTGATGCGGAGAGCGAGGGATTCGAACCCTCGGTAGGAAAATTCCTACGACAGTTTAGCAAACTGTTCCCTTCGGCCTCTCGGGCAGCTCTCCAAACATTAGTTTTTCAAAACAAGTTTTTCTATGATAACATAGATTTATTTTTTAGTCAATATTTTAATTCAAAATTATCTATACTTTATTTATAATTAAAAAAGAAAAATTATTTAAAAAATTATGTTGACTTTTATTAAAAAATAAGTTAGACTATAACAAATTATAAAATAGGGATGAACAATTATGTCAGTATCACAATTAAATGCCGAGACTTTTGATAAGTCGGTTGCCGAAGATAAGGCTACTTTGATAGACTTCTTTGCCGAATGGTGCGGTCCTTGTAAAATGCAAACTCCAGTATTGCATAAATTTGCGGACGAGCATTCGGATAAAATGAATTTCGCCGCCGTTAATGTGGACGAAGCGCAAGAGATTGCAATGAAATACGAAGTTCAATCGATTCCAACATTGATGGTATTCAAAAACGGAGAGGTTGTTAAAAGAGCCGAAGGCATGAAAAACGAAAGCCAGTTAAAAGAATGGCTAAAAGAGTATCTATAAATTATAAATAAAAACCTAATTTATTATAGAATTAGGTTTTTATTATGTTAATTTTAAATCTAATTCTAAAAGTTAAGGGGTAGCAATGTTTAGTAATAATATCTTAATTGAAAGACTTTCAAACAGATTCAAAATATCGGAAAAAGAAATTAACGATTCTATAAAATATATATTTTCTGAAATAGCTTCGCTTGTAATCGATGGAAAAGTATTCTATATGTATGATTTGGGATTTATTTATACAAAAGATTCCAAACTAATTTTTAGAAACGCGGATATTGCTTTTGACGCTTCTTTGGAAACTATCACGATGAAATATTTGGGAAGAACCGCCTATTACGAAACGATATTTGAAACTATGAGGCATCTTATAGACAACGGCGAGACGATATATATAGAAGATTTTGGAACTTTTTCTTATAAAGACGGATATGTTCATTTTGATTGTTCCGACAGTTTAAATTATTCTATTGAAGAAATGCATGATAGAGTAAATAAAATAACTTCCACTTTTTTGACGAGGAGACTTTCAAACAGATTTAAAAAGAGCAAAACGGAAGTTATAGATTTGGTAAATCAGTTATTCAAAAAAATCATTTTATCGATTATAGACAGCAAAGTCTTTCATATATACGATTTGGGATTTATTTATGTCGATAATAATTGCAAATTAGTTTTCAAAAGCGCGGATATAGGTTTTGACGAATCGATAAAAGATATAGCGGAAAGCGAAAGTAAAAAAGAAATTTATGAAACGATACTCGAAGCTATAAGGCATGCGGTAGATAACGGCGAAAAAGTATATATAGAATGTTTCGGAACTTTCTTTTATCATGATGGATATATAAAATTTGAACCAGATGAAATACTGCTTTATGTTGTCGACAAAAGATACAATATAAAAAAAATTATAGAGGAAATATCTAAAGAACTGGACGAATTATATTTAAATAGAAATATTTTTGGAGGTAAAAAAGAAAAATATAAATCGATGCAGGAATATACCGCTTCGGAATTATTGGATGTAAATAATTTTGAAAAAGAATTATTTGAAAATAAAAAAGCCAAAAAACCAGCGAAACCTGTAAAACCCGTAGCGAATGACAAACCTAAAAAATTCGTTTATAAAGTAAAACCCGCAAAAAAAACGGCTAATAAAAAAGTTGGGATGACTCCGATTTTGGTTGCGGCGCTTATAGTGATTGTCGCTTTTATTACGATATTTTTTATAACCTATCCTAACGCGAATAAAAATTTAACTTACGATATAGGAAATAACAAACTGGAAAATATAGTTAATGAATATTTTGACAATATAGAATCGACAGAATTATTGACTTATAAATTAAACTCCGATATGCATTACTGGGATATAGCTAAAGAATTATATAACGATTTTACATACTGGGTTTTAATATACGCTTATAATAAAACATATAAAGTGGACGCGATTATTAAAAAAGGAAGTTCGATTCGTTATAAAAATATTCAAAAAAAGATTCAAACAGTTAGTAATAAAAATAAAAAAGAAGATACTTCAACCGATTTGTCTATTGAAGATATTAAATATTTTTATAATACTTTGTCGAAATCGTTTTTATTATTGTATCCCGATTTTATCGGCGCTAAAAAAAACGAACATGCTTTATGGACTTTAAAATTATCTTACTATTATGATAAAAATGTCTTTATGACTAATTCTAATATTATTCCAGATAACGCTTATTCGAATGTATTGGCAAACAACGGCGGCATTGGAAGTTTTTCTTCACAGTTTTTAAAATATAAAAAATTGAACGGAAATATCGTTTCGTCATTTATGGCGGTTATAAAATAAATATTAAAAATAAATATTAAAAATAAATATTATAGGAAAATTCAAAGTGAAAGTCGTAAGTATAGAAGAAGTAATAAATATAGATAAAAAAACTATAGAAAAAATTCCTTCGATTCTTCTTATGGAGCATGTCGCAAGCGAGATATTTTATTTGCTAATTAAAAGGCATAGAAAAACTTTATATGATAAAACCGTTCATATATTTTCGTCAGTCGGCGGAAACGGAGGAGACGGACTTGCAATAGCGAGATATTTAATAAAAAACGGCTATAATACAAAAGTTCATATAACGGGAAATATAGATAGAGTTAATAAAGATACTTACATCAATTTTAATATTTTAAAAGACATGAATGTCGAAGTTGTTTATTTGGCGGGCGAGGATAAAGTATTCGAGGCGGTAGAAAATATTGAAGAAGGCGATATTGCCATAGATTCTTTATTCGGCACGGGAGGAAACAGAGCTTTAGGCGGAATAGAAAAATTGCTTATAGATAAATTGAATTCTTTAAATATCATAAGAATAGCGATTGATATGCCTTCGGGCTTGCAGTCGAAAATAAACGATTATGACAATATAAATACATGTTTTAAAGCGCATGAAACTTATACCGTATGTTTTGCAAAAGATATTTTCTTTTTAAACAAAACGAGAGAATATATCGGAAAATTATTTGTTATAAAATCAATATTCCCAAAAGAAATACTTGACAATTCGGAGTATAAAGCATTATTAATAAATTATAACGAAGAAATAAATATAAAAAGAAGCGCTTTTTTCAGTAAAAGAGAGCAGGGAAATCTTGCAATAGTCGCGGGAAGTTTGGATTATATAGGAGCGGCGGTTTTATCGGTTAATGCGGCTTACAGGAGCGGAGTCGGTTATATAAGGCTTTATGTTCCAAAAGGAATTGAAAAAACTATAAAAAATATAATAATATCTCAAATGCCCGAAGTGATTATTATCGGAGTGGGTGAAGAAAATCAAAAATATTTTATGGAAAGCGATATTTGGCTAGCAAACGATATAAATAAAAGCGATGCCTGTATAATAGGTTCGGGTATCGGGCGGGATATTTCTACGGAAGTTTTTATTAATTCTATATTAAAACAAATCAATATTCCTGCTGTTGTCGATGCGGACGCTTTATATTTAATGTTTCAAAATACTTTGGAAGAATTATCCGAAAATTTTATATTGACTCCTCATATTTACGAATTTGAAAAATTAATTGAAATAAATCATATAGAAGTTTTGGAAAATCCTTATAACGCGCTTTCAGTATTCAGAGAAAAAACTAAATCCTCTATTATATTGAAAGACGCTATAAGTTTTTTTATGAAAGATAATCAAATATTTATAAATTATAATCCGACAGTTTCAATGGGAAAAGCGGGAATGGGCGATGTTTTGGCGGGATTTTTAGGCTCGTTTCTTGCAAGAAAATTAGATATTATTCAAGCGTCAAAATTGGCTCTAACGATTCAAGCAAAAAGTTTTGAATATGCGGCAAAGAAATTTGGAAACGATTCTGTTCAGCCGAAAGATTTGACTTTTTACGCAAGCAAAATATTAAAGAAACATTAGAAAATATTAAAGGATTTAAAATTGCCAAGAGAAGTTTACGACCCTAAAAAGCCAGAATTGGAATTTTATAATAAAAGAGAACGAAGGGTTTACAGAGAACCGCTTAAAGTAAAGCCAAGCATTTTTTCTAAAAAAAAGTTTATGTTTTTTTACGGCGCTTTTCTTTCTTTTTTTGTGATTATATTTTTTATGACAAGAAGCGGATTTTTGGATAATATTCCTTTTTTTGCGTCTTTGAGAGTCGGAAATAGTCCTTTGGAAGTTAAAATAAATAATATAGATTTTTACCAAGCGGAAGAAACGGTTATTCCTACAATTGAAGTGAAAAATTTGAAATATACGAACGAAATTAATATAAAAAATTTGAAAGTCAATTATTCGTTATATAAAAATAAAAAATTAGTATTTAACGGAAACGATAATTTTTATAATATTTCTTTTCCAAGCGGACAGAGAATAGGTTTTAAAATTCAATTTGAAAAAAATCACTGGAATAACGCAAATAAACTTGAAATTGTTTTAAATTTGGACGACAATTTAATCTGGACGAACAATATAAATATAAGCAGATTAAAAAAGTAATTTATCTTAATTTGATTATTATATCCACTCTTCTATTTCTTCTTCTGCCTTCCGCCGTATCGTTTGGAGATATTGGATTTTTGTCTCCGTATCCGCTGTAAGATATGTTATTAGATTGAAGTTTAGGCGAAATATAATCCGCGACCGATTTAGCGCGATTTTCGGATAATGTTTGATTATATTCGGATTCTCCAACATTGTCCGTATGTCCTTGAATTACTATTTCTCTGCCCGAATAACTTCTATTAATCGCGTTTATGATTCTGTCTATAGTTTCTTTAGCTTCGTCTCTTAAAACATAAGAATCGGTATTAAATAAAATATCTCCGAGTCTTAATACAAAACCTTCGGGAACGGTATCTACAGTAATATTTTCGCCCAAATTTTCTTCCAGCGCTCTCCTTTCTTCATCGTTATTTACAGGAATATTGGCATTTAAATCTCTCGATGGAGTATCGGATACATTTTCAAAAGCCGTTTTTTGAGTGCTTATCGCCATTGAAATTAATAAAGCTCCGAGAACAAAAACGGCGGATAAAACTTTTGTAGCTTTCGTTAAAGCGTCTCCTCTTTGGCTTCCCAATACATTCGCTTGAGCGCTTGAAAATAATCCTTCCGCTTTTCCGCCTTGTATTATGATTAATAAAATCAAAAGTATGCATATTATAGAATAAACAACTATTCCTAAAGTTACCAACGCGTTCATAATTTTTACCTTATCCTTAATTTTTTAATTATATTCTAAAATTGTTATTAAAATAATTTAAGAATTATATCATTTATATAAAATTTTTCAAGGTTTTTAAATGCATTTTTATTATGTAGTTTTAATTTTTTTTAGTTAAATATTTGTATTAAAAATTTGACTTTATAATCAATTTATGGTAAAATAATTCATTCATTAAGCATAGTTAAGTATAGATAGGATAGAATTTTAATTATGTATATTTAGAAATTATTTTATTGAAGGATATTTTTATGGATAAGAAAATTTTGAAAACTAAAAACAATACTTATGTTCTCTCTCAAAAGGACATTAAACAGAATTGGCTTATAATAGACGCTAAAGGAAAATCTTTGGGAAGAGTGGCAAGCAGAGCGGCTTTTTTGCTTAAAGGAAAACATAAAACCGATTACGCTTATAATTTGGATAACGGAGATTATGTCATTATAATTAACGCGAAAGATATAGTATTGACGGGAAATAAAAAGAGAGGAAAAATTCATTACAGACATACGGGTTATCCCGGCGGAATAAAATCCGTTAGCTACGGCGAATTATTGGAAAAAAATCCAGAAAGAATGGTTAGAATAGCGGTTAAAGGCATGCTTTCACATAATCCTTTGGGAAGACTTCATTTGAAAAAATTGAAAGTTTACGCTGGAGATAAACATCCGCATGAAGCTAATAAACCTGAAATAATAAATATAAAATAATAAATTAAAAAGTAATAAAATAAATTAATAAAAAATAGGAGAATAAATAATGGCTGCAAAACAATTAAACATTTTTACTGGAAAAAGAAAAACTGCTAATGCAAGAACTCGCATCGCTTTAGGAAGCGGCAAAATTTTAATAAACGGTAAAAATTATACGGAATATTTTTGCAATAGGGCGGCTTTAATAAAAGTTGTGGAAGACGCTTTAAGAATAACTGGAAATTTTGGAAAATACGATGTGTTTGCGAATGTTCGAGGCGGAGGAGTAAGCGCTCAAGCAGACGCGGTTAGACATGGGATAGCGAAAGCTTTAATAGCGGAAAATCAGGATTTTAGAATCGCTTTGAAAAGAAACGGTTTTATTACGAGAGATTCGAGAGAAGTTGAAAGAAAAAAATACGGAAGGTCTGGAGCGAGAAAACTTTTCCAATTCTCCAAACGATAAAATTTTGTTAACATATTTTACGAGTTGAGATTAAAGTTTTTGTTTAAAATTTTTTAAAATTTTATAAATAAGGTTTTATAAAGGTTTTTGTATGAACGCTAAAAAATTGAAAAAATTTAAAGATTTGATACTTGAAGAAAAAAGAAAAACATTAGACGAATTGTTGAGCGGAAACGAAACTTACGAAGCGCTAAAACAAGAAGCTCATGGCGATATGGCGGATATAGCTTTTCAGACTTACGAAAAGCAAAGTTTGGTTAACTCTTCTCAAAAAGATAAAGATAAATTGGAAGCTTTAAATAACGCCCTTAAAAGAATTGAAGACGGTTCTTACGGAAAATGTATCGACTGCAAAGAAGAAATTAGCGATGATAGATTAACCGCAATACCTTATACTTTAAGATGCGTAAATTGTATGTCTAAATACGAAGATAAAAGACGCCGTGAAAAAATGTAATGTTTGTTAAAGTAGTTTTTAATCTCCCGTTTGATAAAATTCTTACTTATAAAAAGCCCGATGAAATAAAAGACAGTTTAGTCGGATGCAGAATAATTGCTCCTGTAAAAAATAGAAATATTAAAGGCATAGTAATAGAAGAAATTGAAAAATCAGAAGGCAATTTCAAAATTTATCCAATAAAAGCAAGAATAGATATTGAGCCTATATGCGCGGATAAAGAATTTGAACTTGCAAAATGGATGAGCAAATATTATCATTCTTCTTTTGGCGAATCTTTATTTGCATCGCTTCCAGCAGGAAATCCCGCGAAAATTGAAAAAAAAGCGAAACCAATTCCAGCAAAACAAAAACCATATTTACAATTAAACGAAGAACAGGAAAATGTTTTAAAAAAAATATCCGAAAGTATAGAATCAAAAAAAGCTAAAACTTTTTTACTTCATGGAGTAACGGGAAGCGGAAAAACCGAAATATATTTGCAAGCGATTAAAAAAGTAGTCGATATGGGAAAGCAGGCGATAGTCATACTTCCAGAAATATCGTTGACTCCGCAGACGATAAAAAGATTTGCTGAAAGATTCGAAGGAAAAATAGCCGTTTTACACAGCAAATTATCGCCAACTTCAAAATATAGATATTGGCAAATGATTAAAAAAAATGAAATAAAAATAGTTATCGGAGCGAGGAGCGCAATATTTTCCCCCACAAATAATTTGGGAATAATAGTGATAGACGAAGAGCATGAAACGAGTTATAAATCGAACGAAACGCCGCGATATCATGCGAGGCAAATTGCATTTTATAGAAAAGAAAAAGAAAACGCGACTTTACTATTGGGAAGTGCGACTCCGTCTATTGAAAGTTTTCACCATTCTCAAAACGGAAAAATAGAACTTTTGACTTTGACTAAAAGAGCGTCTTTGGTAAATATGCCCGAAGTGAAAATACTCGATTTGAAAAAAGAAAAAAAATCGGAAGTATTTCCAATGATAACTCAAAAATTAGTCGAAGAAATAAATAAAAAATTGGAATTGAAAGAACAGATAATATTGTTTTTGAATAGAAAAGGTTATGCGCCCGTAGTGAGTTGTTCGCATTGCGGTAAAGTTTTGGAATGTCCGAATTGTTCCGTTTCGCTAACATATCATAAAAAGAAAAATACCGTTATGTGTCATTATTGCGGATACACTCAATTTTTGGAAGAGATTTGCGGAGAATGTAGAATAGGACATTTTGAAAGAATCGGAAGCGGGACGGAAAAAGTGGAAGAACATTTAAATATACTTTTTCCAAACGCGGTAATAGAGAGAGTTGACCAAGACACGGTTGGCGGGACAAAAAATTACGAAAAAATATTTAAAAGATTTTCAGACGGAGAGATAGATATATTAGTCGGAACTCAAATGATAGCGAAAGGACTTGATTTTCCAAATGTCACTTTAGTCGGAGTGCTTTTTGCAGATATGTCTCTTCATATACCAGATTTCAGAAGCTCGGAAAGAACTTTTAATTTGATAACTCAAGTCGCGGGAAGAAGCGGGAGAGGAGAAAAAAAAGGAATAGTTTATATACAAACTTACTCGCCGAATCATTATAGTATAGAATGCGCAAAAAATCATGATTATATTTCTTTCTATAACAGCGAAATAATAAAAAGAAAATCGCCTCTTAATTATCCGCCTTTTTCAAGACTCGTTAGACTCGTTATAAGAGGGGAGAATGAAAAAAAAGTGGAAAGCGACGCGAATACGATAGCCGATTTAGTCAGAACATTAACCTATCAATATAAAGATAAACTTGAAATATTGGGAGCGACTCCTTGCATGATGAGTAAATTAAATAAATATTATAGATGGAATATTTTAATAAAAACTGCGTCACATTCCTTATTAAAAGAATTTTTTGAAAAACTTTCTAATAATTTTATGGCTCAAAAAGGAAATTATATAGAAATAGATATAGACCCGATAAATATGTTATGATTATTTTTTGATTATAAATTTGTGTCATTGCGAACTTTAGCGTGGCAATCAATTTTGTATAAATTTCTTTAACTTTGGATTACTTCGGCTATAAATAGCCTCGTAATGACTGTGCAAAAAATAATTGTCATTACGAGCGGTAGCGAAGTAATCCAAAATAATAGAATTTGATTTTAAAATTTAGCTTTATTAATAGTGGATTGCTCGCCGAAGGCGGACTTTAGTCTCAGCAGAGTTTCGCAATGACGATTAAAAAGTAAAATTACAATGATTAAATTTTTTTAGAATTTTTTATTTTAAACTGTTGACAATTTTTTAAAATGTTGTATAATTTTCACTATGATTAAGTCAAATAAAAATATTATAAAACAAATTCGCGCGAGCCGAGCCGAGCCGAGCGCTTCACTTTAAACTTTTTTCAAGTTTATGTTTACTTACTAATTATAAAATATTATTCTATTTATTCATTAAAAACTTATTCAAATTCTTTTTTGTTTGTAATTTCAACTGCGAAAAATCGAAAAACAATTTTATTGATATTAAAAAATTTAATCTTAAAAATATTTTCAAATCGTTTGGAAAGTCATTTAATCGCTTATATAAAGAATTTTTGCATCAAAAAATTATTAAATTATTTGAGTTTTTTATACATTTTTCAAGAATTTATAAAAAAATTCCGTTTTTTTGGTATTTATCATACATGAGTATCGGTGAGTGATACTGGTTGTATGTTATAATATAAATAAAATTAAATTAATTGACAAGGAGTAAAAAATGTCAGAAAATTTTTATTGCGAATACTGTGGGCAAAAATTTAGAACTGTATCTGATTTAACTTCTAACGTTTGCTCAAGACATCCAGCGGGTTCAGGTAAAGGTAAACACAAGCTTTACGAGGGTGGAGAAAAATCTGAATATACTTGTAAATATTGTGGGCAAAAATTTAGAACTCTAGCTGATTTAACTTTTAACAGATGTGTGAGACATCCAGATGGGGCAGATAAAAGACATTCCCCAGCTTTATAAGTAAAGTTAAACGGAAACGGTAGGTAGAAATAAATAATTTTTACCTACCTAATAATTAAAAAACAAAGGAGATTATATGTCGGAATTGGATATATTAAAAAATATTATTGAAAATACGGAAATTGACGATGCCATAATAAAGTATATGTTGAGAGAGCATAATATTCATATAGGAGAAAAAACTGCGGAAGAAATTAAAATAAATATCGGAGACGCATTCAAAGGCGATATATCGAAGACTATGGATATAAGAGGAAGAGATTCCATTAATGGACTTCCAAAAACGGAAACGGTAAACATCGCCAAAGTAAAAGACGCTATAAAAGATAAAATTAAAATATAAGTCAAAAGGAGAAAATTAATTATGACTGAAGAACAACAATTAGAATACTTCGAAAATAGCGAAGTAAATCAAAAACTTTTAAAACTATTTGAATCGAAACAGGAGGCGGTAGATAAAGTTTATAACGCTTTGCAAGAAGAGGAAGAATGGGCAGTTTTGCATCTTCCCTGCGTTCCTCCTAATTATGAGAAAATGAAATATAAAATTCTCATAGTAGGACAGGAAAATAATGGCTGGGGTTATGAAACCGAAGCAAAAAAATCTATGCTATTTACTTTAGAATTTCAAAGTAATAGATTTTACGATAACGCGCCGTTTTTTAGTTTTCCGTATAGTTTTTGCGAATCTATAAACGATTGCGACAATGAAAAATATTCTAAAAAATCGTATCTTGCTTGGGTTAATTTAATAGAATTTTCTTTTGAAACATCTTCTAAAAAACCGTTAAACGAAAAAGCTCAAAGTATAATTGATAACGAATTTAACATATTGGAAGAAGAGATAAAAATAATTAATCCCGATATTGTTCTATTTTTAACGGGACCTAATTATGATAATTGTATAAAAAATCAATTAAAAGGCGTAGAATTTAAAACCGTTGAAAATTATCATATTAGACAATTCGCAAGAGTAGAACATGAAGCTTTGCCTAAAAATTCATTTAGAATATATCACCCCGTTTATTTGAGAAGAAGCGGTTTAGAAAATGAATATTTAGAAAGATTAAAAAAAGAATGTGGATTATAATTTAATTTTTTAAATAATTTTTACCTACTCGACAGAAAATAATTGATTTATATAATTTCTTAAAACCTGCCGAAATTCTATTGACAAAATCGATTTTTTCGGCTATAATAGTATCAGAATTAAAATCAGCCGCAATTTACCCATTACGGAGGTGTTTATGAGTTATATTGCACGTCATATGGAAAACAGAATTCTTGAACTGTCGAAGTCTTATTCGGCAATTCTTCTGACA
>NZ_JBNMIZ010000070.1:0-12030 GCF_050873525.1 Brachyspira sp.
AAATCGTCAAAGTCGTTTTCATAAATGTAATAGCCGTAGCCGTCAAATGTGAAAACTTTTACTACGCTTCCGTCTTCTTCTTCAACTTGCAATTTCTTAAGATTCTTATCAACTGCAATATTGAGGAATGAAGTAACTTCTTTCCATTCTGTTCCAGTTATAGGAGCGGCTACGATTTCGTATAATTTGCCGTCTTTGATTCTATAACCAGCATAGCCAGACACCGTGTTATAAACGCCTTGGAATTCAGGAACTTGTAAAAATTCCTTTATTGCCGCTTCTGTTCTATCTGGAGTTCCGCCTTCCTCCTCGATAGATAATTTCGCTTGCTCTTCGATGCTTTTTACATCAACGGAATAGCTGGAATTTACTTGGTCAGCGCAGCTAACCGCTATCGTAAGGCAAGCAATGAGTAAAATTGTTGTGAGCTTCTTCATTATAGCTCCTCCTTTATAATTAGATTTTTGAAAGCATTGTAATTATACTTTCTATATATAAGATAATCATTTTTTTCCAATAGTCAAGAACTTTTTTCTTAAAAAACCCAAATTTTAGCCATAAATTCCAAATTTTCAATTAAATTCAAATTGTAATACTACATTTAATACAAAATTCACATTAAAAAAATTCTAATAAGAAAGTTATAGAAATTTATAATAAATTAAGAAATTAAAAATAATAAAGTTAGGAATAATCCAAGCAATCCAAATAAAGTGGATTACTTCGGCTATAAATAGCCTCGTAATGACAGTAAAAATATCTTCATTGCAAATATTTTTAATAATTAAGTCATTGCGAGCGATAGCGAAGCAATCTATTATTAATAAAACTAAATTTTAAAATAACATTTTATTTTAATTGGATTACTTCGGACTTCGTCCTCGTAATGACAATTATAAACCTGACAACAAGGGGTTTTAACCCCTTGCGTGCAGTGTGACATATGCATGCAAATTAGAAAAATGACACAATGGGCTTCCCGAAGGGACGCAGAAGCGAAAGCCACATTGTTATTAGAAATGTTGACGAATTCTGAATTGGATTACTTTGGCTACGACTTGTAATGACTATACATTTCTGTCATTGCGAAGGCATTGCCTGAAGCAATCCAAATAAAGTGGATTACTTCGGCTATAAATAGCCTCGTAATGACAAATCAAGTCGTCATTGCGAGCGACTGTAAGGAGCGTGGCAATCCATATTAAAAAAAGCGATGCTAGGCTAAAAGCCCACACGCTAAAAGTGGGCAGTCGCCTAATGCATTGAATGGGTTTTTAGTCATAAGATTACTATAACAGAATAATTTTATTTGTCAAAATAGAATTTTCAATTTTATTATTAAAAACAAATAAAAAAAGAGCCGTGTAATAACGACTCTTTTCTATAATTTGAATTTAATTATTTTTCCAAATAAGCGTAATTGAATCTATGGAAACCTAAAGGATTATAAACGACACCTTTGAGTTTAGGATTTACAAGCAAAGGTTCGGTATAAAAATAAATCGGAATCGCTCCCATATCGTCTATAAATATTTTTTCCGCTTCATGCATAGCCGCCATTCTCACATTCTGGTCACCCGTAGACGCTGCTCTCTCTATAAGCTCGTCATATCTTCTATTGCTATATCCTCCGTTATTTTGAGTATTATAGCTTACAAATAAACTCATCATTGACATTGGGTCCATATAATCCGAAGACCAGTAAAGCCTTCCAATCATAAAATTCTTTTCAAGCAGAGTTTGTCCGAGTAAAGCGTTGTCAATTTGAGTTATCGAAGAATCTATATTAAGATGCTCTTTCCACATTTGCTGAACCGCTTCGAATATTCCCACATGATTTCCTGGGTCCGTTTTAAATTCTATAACGGGAAAGCCCGCTCCGTTTGGATAGCCCGCTTCCGCTAAAAGTTGTTTTGCCGTTTCTATATTATTACTGTAGCCTTCTTTTGAAATATCGTATAAATCGCCCGCGTTTTCTCTGAAATCTCCGCTCACATCATTAACGGCATACGGTATCCATCCGCCCGCTGGTTTTTGTCCGCCTTTTGTAACATTTTCCACAATATAGTTTCTGTCTATTACCAAAGACAAAGCCCTTCTTACTCTCGCGTCTCTCAAATATCTATTGGTAACATTTATAGGATAATAGTAAGTTGCAATTAGAGGTTTAATTTGTATCAAACCCTCTTCCGTTAAAGTCGGTATATCCTGTTGAGGAGGTTCGTAAGCCATATGCAAAGTTCCGTCTTTTATTCCAGCAATCGCCGCCGCTTCGTCTTGCATAAATACGAATGTTATTTTTGGAGCGATTATAGTGTCGGCATTCCAATAATTAGTGCTTTTTACCATAATTATATTTTCGTCTATATTTCGTTCGCTCATAACATAAGGACCGTTTCCAATATAAGTTTCGGGGCTTAAAGTCCATCTGTCGCCATGTTCTTCTATTATATCTCTTCTTAAAGGAGCGTAAGTTGGAAAAGCGGTAAGTTCAAGAAAATATGCCGTTGGAGCTTCCAATTCCACTTCCAAAGTATAATCGTCTATAGCTTTTACTCCCAAACTATCAACGGGTAAATTTCCCGCCGTTATATCTCTCGCGTTTTTCACGGGTTCATGCTGATAACTAAATTCGCTCGCAACATCGGGGTCAACTTCCCTTCTCCAGCTATAAACAAAATCTTCCGCAACAACTGGTTTACCGTCCGACCATAAAGCGTTGGTTCTCAAATGAAAAGTATAAATCTTTCCGTCCGAACTTATATCCCAGCTTTCCGCCACGCCTTCCACTACATTATTGTTTCTGTCCCTCGTAGTCAAACCCTCGAATACATGCTGAATATAAATTACGCCGTATATTTGAGCGTTAAAACTCGGGTCTATAGTTTTTGGTTCTACGCTTAAATTAACGATTATCTCCGAGTCTGAAGTTTTGGAGACATTCGAGCATGCGTAAAAAACCAAAACAACTAATGACAAAATCAATAATAAAATTTTTTTACTATTCATAGTTAATACCTCTTTTTTTATTAAATTACTATGACAAGTATTTTATATTATTTTTATAAATTAGTCAAATTGTTTTTATAAAATCATCCCCACAGTCAATATTCTCCCAATTTGCTTTCCGTCTCTTCTATAAGAATAAAATATTTCATTATAACTATTTAGATTTGATAGTTCAATATTTTCTTCCGAAAGTCCTAAGTCAGTCATTTGCAAAACAGCTTCCATTCCGTTGTCGACATGCCATTTTCCGTTTATAATTCTTTTCGCCCTAAAATGAATCGCCACTTCCTCGCCAACTTCGTAATCTTTTTCAAATATATGCGCTCCAATATACGCGTAAATTGTTCTCGTATCGATATTATATTCTTTTTTCATTAATTCTATAGTTTTTGGAATTATTTTTTGAACAGTTCCTCTCCAGCCCGAATGAATAGCCGCCATAGATTTAGTTTCTTTACAATATAAAATAACGGGAAGACAATCCGCAGTTTGAATTACCAGAGGAATATTTTTCAAATTTGTAATCAAAGCGTCCGTTTCTTTAACGGGATTTTCTTTACTATAAATATCTTTATTATTTTCGTCTATTTTTACAATATTGTCTTTATGAACCTGATTCATAAAAATAGCTTTTTTTATATCCAAATTAATTTTATCAAAAAAATCAATTTCAAGTTTTTTTCTATAATCTTCGGTAATATCCGAAGCCTTTATACCTACTCCTTTTGACGAAGAGGCTATAAATATTTCTTTATTGTCGCTATTAAACGGATAGAAAATATCGCTCATTATTCAATTTTTTTCGTTTTCACTTTTTTAAGTTTAATTTCTTTTTCCAGTTCTTTTACTCTTTCCGCCAATTCTCTATTTTCTTTTCTTCCGTTTTCCATAATGTTTTCGTAAAGAATAACAATTTTTTGCGCGTATTCGAGTTTTTCCCTCAAACTCGCTATCTCTTCTTTGTAGATTTCAATTTTGGAGGCAAGCAGTTTATTATCTTCTTCCAAATCCGAAATAATTTCTTTGTCGTTGTATTCCACTTTTCAAACCTTAAATTATTTATTATATACTATATAGTATGTAAATAATAATCCAATTGTCAAGTGCAAAAGCTAAATTTTTGACATAATAATATCGCCCATTTCCGAGCATCCGACTTTTTCATATTTACGCGATAATTCTTTATCTTTAGGCATCAAGTCCGCCGTTCTGTAATTTTCTTCGATAGTTTTATAAACCGCGTTTTCAATATCTTCCGCTTCTTCAAATAAATTAAAAGAATACCTAAACATCATAGCCAGAGACAAAATAGCGCCGATTGGATTTGCAATATCTTTTCCCGCTATATCGGGAGCGGAACCATGAATAGGCTCATACATGCCAAGCGAACCGTCCGATAAACTTGCAGAAGGCGACATTCCAATCGAACCAGTAAGCATACTTGCCTCGTCAGAAAGTATATCTCCAAACATATTTTCCGTCACGATAATTCCAAACTGCGAAGGATTGGCGATTAGCTGCATCGCCGCGTTATCGACATACATATCGTTATATTCTATTTCTTTATATTCTTTAGCCAAATCGTTCATTATTTCTCGCCATAATTTTGAAGTATATAAAACATTTGCCTTATCTACCGAAGTGACATTTTTTTTATTTTTTTTAGCCAAATCAAAAGCGACTTTTCCTATTCTCTTTATTTCATCCTCTCTATAAACCATAATATCGCTTGCCTGCCTCATGTTATCAACGGTTTCAAAAGAATGACTGCCAAAATATATTCCGCCCGTAAGTTCTCTAACTATAATAAAATCGCATTCAATTATTTTTAAAGGCGACGCGTATTCGAGAGGTTTTAAAATTTTTGTCGGTCTAATATTTGCGTAAAGATTCATTTCTTTTCGTAATTTCAATAATCCTCTTTCGGGGCGCTTTTCGGGTTCCACATTATCCCATTTATAACCGCCTACCGAACCGAGCAAAACCGAATCCGATTTTAAGCATTTTTCCAAATTCTCATCCGTCAAAGGAACGCCGAATTTGTCAATCGAACATCCGCCCATATCGACATATTCCAAATTAAATTTATGCGAATATTTTTTTTCAATTTTTTTTAATATATCAACCGCTCTTTCTATAATCTCGGGACCGATTCCGTCTCCTTTGATAACCGCAATATTTTTTTCAATATTTTTTTTAATTTCCGCCATAATAAACAACCGTTTTTTATTTTTATAATTATTTAACTTTTTGATTTTATAGAATTCAAAAGCCCGTTCGAGTTTATAATATTTTTAATAAACTCTGGAAAAGGCTCGGATTTATAAGTTTCGTTTTTCGTAATATTTTTTATTATTCCGCCGTCAAAATCGACTTCAATCTCGTCTTTATCTTCGATTTTTTTACTCGCTTCTTCGCATTCCAAAATTGCAAGTCCTATATTAATAGAATTTCTATAAAATATTCTTGCAAATGAAGACGCTATTACGCAGGATATTCCCGATTCTTTTATCGCTATCGGCGCATGCTCTCTCGAAGAACCGCAGCCGAAATTATCGCCTCCGACTATAATATCGCCTTTTTGGACTTTATTTACAAAATCTTTATCTATATCTTCCATACAATGAGAGGCAAGTTCTTTATGATTAGCCGTATTCAAATATCTTGCGGGAATAATTACATCCGTATCGATATTGTCTCCGTATTTATGAACATAACCTTTAGCTTTCATTTAATCTCTCCTATTATTTTATTAATTATTTAGGTTCGGTTATATATCCCGTTAACGCGCTGTAAGCCGCAGTCGCTGGACTTGCCAAATAAACCTTTGAAGTTTTATCTCCCATCCTTCCAACGAAATTTCTATTCGTAGTCGTTACGGCAACTTCATCATGAGCGAGAATTCCCATATATCCGCCCAAACAAGGTCCGCATGTCGGAGTCGAAACCGCGCATCCAGAATCTATAAATATATCCATATAGCCTCTTTTGATGCATTCTTTATAAACTTGCTGAGTCGCGGGAATTATAATGCATCGCACATTTTTCGCTATTCTTTTTCCTTTCAATATATTAGCCGCAGTTTCCATATCCGAAATTCTTCCGTTGGTGCATGAACCTATAACGACTTGGTCTATCTTTATATTTTTAAGTTCTTTAGCTTCTTTCGTATTTTCTGGCAAATGCGGGCAGGCAACTGTAGGCTCTATAGAAGACAAATCAATATCTATAATTTTTTCGTAAATCGCATTTTCGTCCGCTTTGAATATTTTATAATCTCTATGAACTATATCTTTCAAATAATCTATGGTTTTATCGTCCGTTTCAAATATTCCGTTTTTCGCTCCCGCTTCTATAACCATATTTGAAATGCAGGCTCTGTCGTCCATAGTCAAAGATTTTAGTCCTTCTCCCGTAAACTCCATAGATTTATATAAAGCGCCGTCAACTCCGATATTTCCAATAATATGAAGAATGACATCTTTACCAGAAACATTATCTTTTAATTTTCCTTTCAAATTAAATTTAATAGCAGAAGGAACTTTAAACCAAACTTCTCCCGTAGCCATAGCCGCCGCCATGTCTGTGCTTCCAACTCCCGTAGAAAAAGCCCCAAAAGCTCCGTAAGTGCAGGTATGGGAATCCGCTCCAATTATAAGTTCGCCTGGGGCAACCAAACCTTTTTCGGGCAAAAGAGCATGTTCGACTCCCATATCGCCAACATCGTAATAATGTTTTATATCGTATTTATTTGCAAAATCTCTGCATTGTTTACATTGTTCCGCCGCTTTAATATCTTTATTTGGGGCGAAATGGTCCATAACCAAAGCGATTTTTTCATTGTCAAAAACTTTATCGAATCCGTATTTTTCAAATTCGTTAATCGCTACGGGACTCGTTATATCGTTTCCCAATACCAAATCGGTTTTTACTTTAATAAGCTCTCCCGCTTCCACTTTCTCGGCTTCACAGTGCGCCGCTAAAATTTTTTGAGTGATAGTCATATTATAATCCTTTTTTAATTTGATTTATAATTATTATAATTTATTTAAGGCGTTAATATAAGCCTTCAAACTTGCTTCTATAACATTTGTGCTAACCGCTCTTCCTATAACCATTTTATCTTTATCAGCCGATAGTTTTACTATAACCTCTCCCAAAGCGTCCTCGCCTTCCGTAATTGCCTGTATGCTGTAAGTAGACAATTTTGCCTTATTTGAAGTTAAAGAATCTATAGCGCAGAATGCCGCGTCAATCGGTCCGTTTCCTTTGGCTATTCCTTCGACAATATTATTATCATTGTAAAGTATCGAAACTGCAGCCAAAGAAGATATATCGCTTCCCGAATTAACGACAAAACTTTTTAAAGAATAAGCGGGATTTTCAATAGCCGTGCCGCTTCCTATTACCAAAGCCTCTATATCCGAGTCGGTAACTATTTTTTTCTTATCCGCCAAATTCTTAAAGTTTATAAAAGCCTCTTCCAAAGTTTTATCGTCAATATCGAAACCTAAAGATTCCACTCTGTCTTTGAACGCATGTTTTCCAGAATGCTTTCCCAAAACCATTTTATTTTGAGGAATTCCTATATCTTCAACATTCATTATTTCGTAAGTGCTTCTCTCTTTAAGAACTCCATGCTGATGTATTCCCGCCTCATGAGCGAAAGCGTTTGCCCCGACTATTGCCTTATTTGGAGCGACAACCATACCAGATATTGTAGACAATAATTTTGAGATTTTATATATTCGCTTCGTATTAATATCGGTATAAGCGTCATAGAAATCTTTTCTCGTTTTTATTCCCATAACAATCTCTTCCAAACTTGCGTTGCCAGCGCGCTCTCCGATTCCGTTTATCGTGCATTCCACTTGAGTAGCTCCCGCCAAAACCGCGGCTAAAGAATTTGCCGTCCCCAATCCCAAATCGTCATGGCAGTGAACTGATATGTCGACTTTATCGATTCCTTTAACATTCTCTTTCAAATATTTTATCAAGTCCGCCGTTTCAATCGGAGTCGCATAACCGACAGTATCTGGAACATTTATCGTAGTCGCGCCGTTTTCTATGGCAACGGAATACGCTTTCGCTAAAAATTCTCTATCGCTTCGAGACGCATCTTCTGCGGAAAATTCTATAAACTCGAATTTCGTTTTTGCGTAAGAAACCGATTCTTTTATAGCTTCCAATACCTGCTCTCTCGTCATTTCAAGTTTATGCTTCAAATGAATGTCGCTTGTCGCTATAAAAGTGTGTAGCATCGGATGTTTCGCTTCGGATAAAGCTTCGTAGGCTCTATCGATATCTTTTTTTGAACATCTTGCCAAACTCGCCAATTTTGCGTTTTTGACGACTTTGCTAATTTCTTTTATCGCTTTAAAATCGTCATCCGAGCAAATTGCAAATCCGCCCTCGATTATATCGACTCCCAATTTATCCAATTCGGCTGCCATTTCTAATTTTTCGTTTAAATTCATTGTGCAGCCCGGGGATTGTTCGCCGTCTCTTAAAGTAGTGTCAAAAATTTTTATCTTTCTCATTTTTAAACCCTATATAAATCAAGAATTAAAAAATATTATTAAATATAAATTATTTTTTAATCCAGCTCATCATTTTTCTTAATTCAGCGCCGACTCTTTCCAATTTATGCTCGCTTTCAACTCTTTTTGTCGCGTTAAATTTCGCTTTTCGTCCAGAGCTAAATTCCTGCATAAACTCGCTTGCAAAAGTTCCGTCCTGAATTTCTCTTAAAACTCTTTTCATTTCTTTTCTCGTCTCTTCCGTTATCATTCTTCTTCCCGTTCTATAATCTCCGTATTCCGCCGTATTTGAAATAGAATATCGCATCATTGCAAAACCGCCCGAATATATCAAATCGACTATCAATTTCATTTCATGGATGCATTCAAAATAAGCCATTTCTGGTTCATATCCCGCTTCAACCAAAGTATCGAATCCAGCTTTCATAAGTTCTGTGACGCCTCCGCATAAAACCGCCTGCTCTCCGAATAAATCCGTTTCCGTTTCTTCTCTGAAAGTCGTTTCCAATATTCCCGCTCTGCCCGCTCCGATTCCGCACGCGTAAGCCAAAGCGTAATCTTTTGCTCTTCCGCTGAAATCCTGATAAACGGCTATCAAACTTGGAACTCCTCTTCCTTCAAAATACTGACTTCTAACGGTATGCCCAGGTCCTTTTGGAGCAACCATTATAACATCTATATTTTTTGCTGGAACTACAAACTGAAAGTGAATATTAAAGCCATGAGCGAACATCAATATATTTCCTTCTTTCATATAAGGCGCTACTTGACTATTGTATATGTCGGCTGAAACTTCGTCTGGAACAAGCATCATAACAATATCCGCCGCCTTTGCCGCTTCCGCAACTTCCATAACTTTTAATCCCGCTTCTTCCGCTTTCTTAAAGTTGGCGCTGTCTTTTCTTAATCCCACTATGACTTTAACGCCGCTTTCTTTTAAGTTTTGAGCATGCGCATGTCCCTGACTTCCAAATCCCATTATGGCTACCGTTTTATTATCCAATAACCCTAAATTGCAATCCGCGTCATAATATTTTTTTATCATTTTAATTCTCCTTGAATTTTAAAATATTTTAATTTTTTATTTATAATTATTATCAATTAATTTATTATTAATCAATAATTATCGGTTAAATCAATAGTTGGAATTTTATCTCCTTTTTCCATCGCGGTAATTCCCGTCCTCGATTGTTCTAAAATCTTAAAATTTGAAATATCTTCCAAAAATTTATCTATGGTTTCGGGTTTATCCGTAAGTTCCGTTATTATTCCGCCCGAAAACTCGTCTCTAATTTTAGCTCCGTATTTATTTACGATATCGCATAATATATTTTTTTTAGAATCTTCTACGGCTATTTTCAATAATAATAAATCTCTTTCTATAATATTTTCGTTATTGAGCAAAAATACCGAATGAATCTCTATCAATTTCGCCGTTTGTTTAACTATTTGAGATATTTGCGCTTCGTCTCCTTCCGTTACTATTGTCATCCTTGAAATATTCGGATAGCAAGTAACCGAACAAGTTATACTTAATATATTGAATCCTTTCTGACTAAATAAAAGGCAAACTCTCGTAAGAACGCCCGAACTATTTTCGGCAAATAAAACTAAAATTCTTTTTGTCATTTTTTAATCCTCTTTTTTATTTTATCTATCATTAATTTAATATAATATCTTCCACAGTTCCTCCAGACGGAATCATAGGCAAGACTTTTAAATCTTTATCTATCACGCATTCTATCCAAACTGGAACTTTTTCTTTTAAAGCGTTTTCAAAAACTTTTTCAAATTCTTCCAAACTTTCGCATTTAAAACCTTTCGCTCCAAATCCTTCGGCAATTTTAATATAATCCATTTTTTTATTCATATCCGTGCTTGAATATCTGCTTTCATAAAATACGCTCTGCCATTGTCTAACCATACCCAATGTATTATTATTAAATATTACCGATATTATTGGAAGTTTATATTCTATGGCGGTAGCGACTTCGTTAAAATTCATATAAAAAGAGCCGTCTCCCGTTATATGAACGACATGTCTATTCGGCATTGCAATTTTAGCTCCGATAGAAGCGCCGTATCCGAATCCCATAGTTCCAAGTCCTCCGCTCGTTATAAAACTTCTTGGCTTCGTATGGTGAAGATATTGAACCGCCCACATTTGATGCTGTCCGACATCCGTCACATATACGACATTATCTTTACATTTATAACCGATTGATTCTATAATATTTTTAGGATGAAATATATTGTCTTTTGAATATTTTTTTGTATTGTTTTCTTCTTCTTTCGATTTTAAACTCGACAATTTTGAAACCCATTCATCGCTGTCGGCTCTATTAACCAATTTTGAAAATTTATCCAAAACATCATTAATATCCCCTATTATGCTATAATCGACTTGAACATTTTTATTAACCTCGCTTCCGTCTATATCTATATGCACTTTTTTCGCTTTATTTCCAAATTTTGAAGTATTGAGGGCTACTCTGTCGCTGAATCTCGTTCCTACCGCAATTATCAAATCTGCTTCGTTTATAACTTTATTTGCAGTTTCGCTTCCATGCATTCCCAAGAGTCCCACATTTAAAGGCTCGTTATATCCTAAAGTTCCCGCTCCCATTATCGTATGAACGGACGGAATATTTGTTCTAATCATAAAATCTCTTAATTTAGAACTAGAATCTTTAGCTCCGCCGCCGAAATATATAATAGGTTTTTTAGACTCGTTTATTAACTTTGCCACATTTTCTATAACTCTTTCGTCTTCCACTCTGATTTTTGGATTTTTCAATTTAGTTTTTTCTTTGCGGACAAAATCCGTAATATCCGAAGTTATATTTTTAGGAACATCGATTAAAACGGGACCTTTTCTTCCCGTATTCGCTATTAAAAAAGCCTTTCTTATAGTATCCGCCAAATCCTCGATTTTTCTGACTACAAAATTATGCTTTGTGATAGTCATAGTTATTCCAGCAATATAAACTTCTTGAAAACTGTCTTTACCCATTAAACTTATCGGGACATTTCCTGTTATCGCAACAATTGGAACGCTATCCATATATGCAGTTGCCAAAGGCGTCACCAAATTTGTAGCTCCAGGTCCGCTTGTGGCAAAAACTACTCCCGTTTTTCCGCTAACTCTCGCGTATCCGTCCGCCGCATGTCCCGCTCCGCATTCGTCTACAGGCATTATATGATTTAATTTGTCTCTATATTTATAAAGCGCGTCATATATATATAATACCGAACCTCCTGGGTAGCCGAATATTGTGTCGACTCCCTGCTCTATCAAAACTTCCATGATTATTTCAGAACCGTTTAATTTCATTTTAATAAACTCCATAATTATAAATTTTAATTATTATATTTTTAATATAATAAAACGAATTTTAATTTTATATAATTTTTTTAGATTTACAGGATATTGAATAGAATAGACAAGACAAGAATGACGAGATTATTTTTATTATTATAT
>NZ_JBNMIZ010000071.1:0-11983 GCF_050873525.1 Brachyspira sp.
GATATATGACGGTTCTAAAATCCAAGTAAATTCTTCTACGGAACTCGCTAATCCTTCTTATATAACCGTTAGAGCTAATGAAATTTCGGGAAGAAGCGCGATAAATGACGAAGAAATAAGCGTTCAAAACATGGAAATTAAAATTGAAAATAATACGGAGAATAATCAAACTAAATATATAGATTTGGTATTTGATGTAAACGGAAAAGTAAGAAAGTATTAAAAAAATACTTGACTTTTGAAAAAAAATTGCTATATTATAAATGTAAGGTGTAAAGAACCCATAAAAAATAAATTATAGAGAGTTAATCAATGAAAACAAAATATTTAAAAATCTCAAAACAAATAGCTATTATATTATTGGCGGTATTTACCATAGCGGGAATCGTTGCCTGCGGAGGAAATTCCAATGTTACGGGCAGCGATTTAACCCAAGCGTCCGATTCTGGAAAAATTATAAATTTAACTTCCGATTTGCCTTCTTGGGGAGTGGAATATCAAAAGGAATTTGAATCGACAAATATTGAAGTTACTCCGAGTCCGACTCCAGAACCTACATCTTATTATGTAGTTAGATATGCTTCTTCGGGTTCGAGATTTGATAAAGCGACATTAGATTTGGTTGCGAAAACGGACAATTTGCAAATTTATGTGGAAGACGGATATACTTATAGCAGGGATAATATAGTATATGTGGCGACAAAATTTGAAAATAATTATAAACAAATGACAAATATTTACGGAACTCATACGGATATGGATAAAAACGGAAAAATTAAACTTTTCTTTGTAAATATTAATTTAAATAATAACAGCGATGTGGTTGCAACGGGATATTTTTTGCCTAACGATTTGATTTACGGAAGTGCAAATAACGGCGAAATTTTATATATGGATGTTAATCTTCTCAATTCCAATCCAAGAGATATAGCGGGAACGGTTTTGCATGAATTCCAGCATTTAATAAATTTTAATGTTAATGATATACAAAAACAATCGTCTATGTCTCTTTGGCTAAACGAATCACTTTCAGAGTCGACTTCTATTTTATTTGATAGTTATGTGGCTCAATCGCGAATTAACGAATTTAATAAAATAAATTATTATTGTTTCTATACTTGGAATTTGCCTTCAAGCTACGGTTTTATAAATTATCCTTCGGCTTCGGTATTTATGAACTGGCTTTATAATAAAAACGGCAGAAGTTCGGATATTTTCAAAAAAATAGCGTCTTCGAGCCAAGCTCAAGATTATAATAAAGTATTAAAATCGGTTTCAAGCGGTTCTACTTGGCAAAATTTACTTACCGACTGGATAAGCGGAGTAAAAAACGGACAGGTTAGCGGAGTTTATATAAGAAATCGTTCTTCGGCAACATTATATCCAGGCGCCGTAATATATGACGGTTCTCAAGTGCGAGTAAATCCTTCTACGGAACTTGCTAATCCTTCTCGTTATACGGTTACAGTTTCAAAAGCGAATACGATTTCAGGAAGAAGCGTAAATAACGATGAAGTAGAAACAAGCTTGCAAAATAACAGCGGACCTAAATATATAGATTTGGTATTTGATAGAGACGGAAAAGTAAGAAAGTATTAATTATTAAAAAATTATTTATATGAATTTTAAATTAAAAAGTATTTTTTTAAATAGAAAGTTATTAAACTCTATTTTTGTATTTGTCATAGTATTCCTTTTATTCACAAAAAAAGAAAGAATAACGGGAGAGATTAGAGTCGTTGGAACTTCGCTTTTTTACGATTTGGTTATAACTACCGAAGAGAGAGATTATTATTTCGATAAAAAATTTTTTGAAGAATACTCGAAATATGAAGGCGAGATTATAACTATAGAGGCGAAAGTTAAAAAGACTAAATTATGGCTTGCCGACAGAAGCAGATATTTGGAAAGATACAATATTTTATGGGTAAAAAAAGTCGATTAAAAAGTTAATTAAAGTTAAAAAAGATTTAACTAAATTTAGAATTGCAAAATTATTTTTATTGTCATTGTATATTTTAAATTTGTCATTGCGAGCGTAAGCGTGGCAATCCACACAGAATAGATTACTTCGGCTAACGCCTCGTTCCCGTAGGGACGCCTCTGGCGAATGACTGTGTTATTTAATGTCATTGCGAGTGAGTGAGGCTAAAGCCCGCTTTCAGCAAACGAAGCAATCTATATTAAAAAAATAAAAAATAAAAAAAATCAAAAAAAAATTAAATAAACGCTTGATTTATATGTAATTATATGTTATAATAAAAAAATATAAAACAACAAAGGAGTTTTTGTTATGAATGTATTGGTAATCAATTCGGGAAGTTCGAGCATTAAATATCAATTATTTTCTATGCCCGAAGCAAAAGTTTTGGCTAAAGGGCTTTTGGAAAAAATCGGCGAAGAGACGAGCGCTCTCAAACATACCGCGGTTGAAAAAAACAAAGAAAAAAAATTGGAACAAAGAGTTGCAAATCATAAGGACGGTATGGCGCTTATATTTTCTCTTTTAACCGATAAGGATGTCGGCGTTATTTCGGATATGAAAGAAATATCTGGAGTAGGTCATAGAGTCGTGCATGGCGGAGAGGCTTTCAATAAAAGTTCTCTTTTGACGGACGAGGCAATAAAAGAAATAGAAAAATATTCCGATTTAAGCCCACTTCATAATCCAGCGGGTTTGCAGGGAATAAGAGCATGTCAGGAAATATTGCCTAAAGATACAAAAATGGTTTTATGTTTTGACACGAGTTTTCATCAAACGATTCCAGAGCATGCATATTTATACGCGATTCCGCATGAATATTACGACAAATATAAAATTCGCCGCTACGGTTTTCATGGAACATCTCATAAATATGTTTACGGAGAGTTTTGCAAAGTCGTAAATAAACCTAACGCCAATGTTATAGTTTGTCATTTGGGAAACGGAGCGAGCGTGACTGCGGTTAAGGAAGGAAAATCAGTCGATACGAGTATGGGACTTACTCCGTTGGAAGGTTTGGTAATGGGAACGCGTTCGGGTGATATGGACCCAGCGGTTGCCACTTTTATAATGGCTAAAGAAAATTTGTCTCCTAAAGATATGGATAATATTTTAAATAAAAAGAGCGGGCTTTTGGGAATTTCTGGCGTTAGTAACGATATGAGAAATTTGGAAGAAGAAAAATCAAAAAATACGAGAGCGGCTTTGGCTATTAAAATGTTCTGCTATAGAATCAAAAAATATATAGGTTCTTATATGGCGGTTTTGGGACATGTTGACGGAATAGTCTTTACGGGCGGAATAGGGGAAAACGCTCCAGAGATAAGAGGGCAGATACTCGAAGGAATGGAGGAATTAGGCATAAAAGTCGATTCGGCTAAAAATTCCAAAGCTCGAGGATGCGCTAATTTTGAAAAAGACGGCGCTCCTATAAAATTATATGTCATAGCGACAGACGAAGAAAAGGCAATCGCTACGGATACTTATAATATTGCTTTAAAATAAGTAATAAAAAATTATAAGTTATAAAAATTGCGGAGTTTCTAATAAGCTAAAGTTATTAGAATATATAAACGGAGCAGTTTTTATTTAATAATGAGAAATAAAGCGGGGTTTTGATGCCTCGCTTTTTTATTTATATACAATCGTTTTTTATTTTTATTAATTGTTTTTTATTTTATTTACTTGACGATTTTGTCTCCCAAGGAAATAAAAGCCAATTATCATGATTAATATTTTTATAACTGTATTTAGGTTTTATTTTGCTCGTATGTTCTCTAACAAAAAGCGCCGCGATATCGAAATCCTGCTCGTAAAAATATTTTAGAGTCTCGCCCGTATCGGAAATATCGTCCACTATTAAAGCGGCTTTATTTTTTACTTTTAATCTCCAAACCTCTTCCATATTAAGAACCATCGGAATATTTAGCCTATGCGACAACATAACGGCTGGCACTAATCCGCCTCTTGCAAGTCCGTAAAGAACTTCGTAATGAATTTTTGAATCTTCTATTTGTTTCGCTATGATTTCTATAGCTTCGTTAATATTTTCCCAAGTTATTATATCGTATTCCATAATCTCTCCGATTTTAAACTCTTAAACTGATTGAGAATCTCGTTTTCAACATTTCAAGCAAAGCCGATTCAACCGAATTAATTTCCTCTTCTTTTAAGGTTTTATTAATATCGTAATAAGTAATTGAAATCGCTATTGATTGTTTTCCTTCTTCCACCTGTTCGCCTACATATCTGTCCACGACTTCCACATTTTGTATTATATCGTTGAATTTATTTATCGCTTTAATAACTTTGCTAAACTCTATATTATTATCGCAAACCAAAGCCAAATCTCTGAATACCGCTGGATATTTTCCTATATCTTTTAATTTTAGTTTTTTCGCTCGCTCTTTAATAAGTTTCAATGTCTTTTTTATGTCGATATCCAAATAATAAACATCCGTATTAATATCGAATATTTCAAGGATTTTAGGATGAAGTTTGCCAATTATTCCGATTTTCTCTCCGAATATAACGACTTCGGCGGATATTGTCGGAACGAATAAATTATTTTCTTTCGCAACCAAATTATAATCCGAGCATTTTAAATCTTTTATTAGAAGCTCCTCGATTACTCCGCTCATATCAAAAAAGTCGTAAACTCTCGCGTCTTTATTCCATAATTTTTCCTGATATAATCCGAACATAACGGCTGAAAGATGTTTTTCTTCGATAAATTTATCTCCGTTTTTATAAAAAATATTTCCGACTTCAAATAAAGCTCCGTTTTTATGTCTGTGATTTTGATTATAAATTACGCAATTTAATAAAGAAGCCAAAGCGGTTGGACGCAAAACATCCATTTCGCTTGTGAGAGGATTAACGACTTTAATAAATTTTTCTTCGTCTATTCCGAGTCGTTTGAAAATGGAACTGTCTCCCATAGAATACTGTTTAGTTTCGTAAAGTCCGTAAGAAGCCATTCTATGCTTTATAAAACTTATCTCTTCATAATCCGTATTTATAGGATTGCATTTTATATGCGGAATATTTGAAGATATATTATTGTATCCGTAAACTCTCGCTATTTCTTCTACTAAATCTTCCGCTATCGACAAATCATGCCTGTAAAAAGGAATTTCTACTTTTAAACTATTCTCTCCCAAAGCGGAAACATTGAAATCGTATCTTTTGAATATTGAAGAAATTTCGCTTTTATTCATATCAAGCCCTAAATATTTTTTTACAAGCTCGCAGTCGAATATTATTTTAGTCGTTTCAAACTGTTTCGCGTTTACTTCTTTAGCTCTCGATGATATTTTGCATTCATTATCTAAAGAGACTATTAAATCTACCGCTCTGTTTAAAGCGGATAATGTCGCCGTATGGTCAATATCTCTTTCAAATCTATAAGACGCGTCCGTTTTCGTATTTGTGGCAAGCGAAGATTTTTTTACTGCTATATGGTCGAAATAAGCCGATTCTATTAAAATATTTTTCGTATCGTCTTCAATTTTTGTAGAATCTCCGCCCATTACTCCCGCAATTCCTATAGGATTTTCTTCGTCCGCTATAATCAAAACCTCTTCGTTTAATTCTACTTCTCTTCCGTCTAAAAGAATTATTTTTTCTCCGTTTTTAGCGTTTCTAACTATAATTTTACCGCCCTTTAATTTATCGAAATCGTAGGCATGCAAAGGCTGTCCGTATTCGAGCATGACATAATTTGTAATGTCGACTATATTATTGATTGGATTTACTCCGCATTTTTTTAATTTTTTCTGAATCCATTCGGGAGACGGAGCTACAGTTATATTTTTTATTAATCTTCCCGTGTATTTATAGCAGCTTTTCGGATTTTCTATAGTTATATCAATATTTCCTCCTGCGGAATCGTAAGTATTCACTTGAGGGAGACATACTCTTTTTTTCAAAACCAAAGAACATTCTCTTGCAAAACCGATAACGCTTACCAAATCTCCTCTGTTTGCCGTAATTTCCACATTAAATATATAATCTCCGCTTCCCACTATTGAAGAAAGAGGTTTTCCTATAATTTCATCCGCGTTCAATCCCGCTTTATTTATTTTTTCGTCAAGTATCCATATTCCGTAAATTCCTTCGATTTCGTCATAGCCAAGTTCTGTCCTCGAGCATAACATTCCGCTGCTTTCCACATTTCTTATTGAGGCTTTTTTAATCGTGAGTCCGTTTGGCAGTTTCGCTCCTATCATTGCTACTGGAACAAATATTCCTTCTCTAACATTTGGCGCGCCGCAAACTATTGATAAAGTTTCTTCTCCTATACTAACTTCGCAGACGCTCAATTTATCCGCATCGGGATGTTTACTAACGGATAATACTTTTCCGATTATGACTCCGTTTATATCTCCTCCGACTTTTTCTATTGAAGAGATTTCGCTTCCAGCAAGAGTCAAATTTTTTGCAATTTCTTCAGCCGTCAAATCTTCCAAATTAACAAATTCTTTAAGCCAACTCAATGGAATTTTCATTTTCTACCTCTATTTTTCTATTCGATTTATTTGTTAAAATTTTTTATTTAAATTATTAAAAATTATTAATTAAATTCTTTACCATTGTTTTAAAAAATCAATATCGTTTTCGTAAAACATTCTTATATCGGTTATTCCGTATTTTATCATAGCGACTCTTTCCACTCCCATACCGAACGCAAATCCCGTATATTTGCCCGCTTCGTATCCGACATGCTTAAACACATTCGGATGAACCATTCCCGCTCCCATGAGTTCGAGCCAGCCTTCGCCTCCGCAGGTTTTACATCCGGCTCCTCCGCATATAACGCAGCTTGCGCTTAAATCAGCGCCAGGTTCTACAAATGGAAAATAATCGGGGCGCAATCTTATTTTAGTTTTATCTCCGAACATTTTTTTGCAGAAAAGCTCCAATATTCCTTTCAAATCGTTAAAACTTATGTTTTTGTCTACTAATAATCCTTCGACTTGATGAAATACGGGAGAATGTTTTGAATCTATCGCGTCTCTTCTCGCACATTTTCCCGGAGAAACTATCGCTATCGGAGGTTTTGTTTCCATCATAGTTCTAATTTGCATTCCCGAAGTATGAGTTCTTAAAACATGCTCTTTGGAAATAAAAAAAGAATCATGGCTGTCTCTCGAAGGATGATAATAAGGAATATTCAAAGCCTCGAAATTGTGAAAATCGTCTTCTATTTCGTTTCCTTCCGCAACTCTAAAACCAATATCAGTCAATATAGAAACTATTTCCTCTTCGACTTTCGTTAAAATATTTATATTCGCCGATTTCGGTCTTCTTCCCGGCATCGTTATATCAATTTTATTTTTTTGAAGAGAAAGCAGAAATTCTTTTTCCAAAATAGCTTTTTTCTTTTCGTTCAGCGCTTTTTCGCAGAAATTTTTTATTTCGTTAATTTTTTTTCCGAATTCTTTTTTTTCTTCCAAATTATTTATAGAAGACAAATTTTTTAAAAGTTCGGTAATTTTTCCTTTCTTTCCCAAATAGGCGACTCTTATATCGTCTATTTTCGATTGAATATCCGCTTTTTCTATACTGTTTTTTAAGAAATTATAAATCTCGTCCAAATTATCCATTTATTGATTTCCCATACTTAATAAATTTTCTAAAAGATTATTGTGTTTATTATAATATATTATGGAAATATTTTCAAGAACGGAAAATTAATTAATCCTTTTTAGAAATTTTATTTAAAAATTTAATTCTATTAATAGTGGATTGCTTCGCATTATAAATGCTTGCAATGACATACGCTTTCGTCATTCGCCGTAGGCATCCCTGCGGGAACGATGGCTTTAGCCTGAAGTAATCTAAATAAGAGAAAATTTTATTATGTATAGATTGCTTCACTTCGTTCGCAATGACAATGGAAAATAAACGCCTCGCAATGACAATTCTTTTGCACCGTCATTACGAGCGACTGAAAGGAAGCGAAGTAATCCAAGTTTTGCAAAGTTAAGTTTTTATAATTTGATTTTATTAAATAAATAAATTTTATACAAAGTGGATTGCTTCGGCTATAAATAGCCTCACATACTCTGTGTGCCTCGCTTTGCGTGCCTTCGGCAACGGCAATGACGATTGAAAAATAAAGTCATAATGACGATATTTTTTACAAATTGAAGCTTACGCTTTTATCAAAAAAAGTGCTTGCCGATTTGCAAATAATCCTTATCTTATTGATAGAAAGATTAAATAACGCCGAAAGGCAAAAGCCAAACGGCGAAGGAGTAAAACAATGACAAACATAATCAAAAGAAAAGGTTTATTATCTTTAATGGCGGTAGTAGTTATGATAGCTATGATGTCCGTAGCATGTAAGAACAAAGCGACTCGACCAGCTGATTTTAGCGTTGAGGGAGATGTAGTAGTAGAAAACCCTATAGAAGAGCCTGCTACTCCAGAAGAACCAGCTACGCCAGAAGAACCTGCAAAACCAGAAGCGCCTGTAACTCCAGAAACATTAAAACCAGATAGCGTTATCAATATAGACGCTTCAAGCTGGGGAATGCTTCAATACGCAGGAAAATATTTTGAATCTGCAGATTTTACAAATCCTAACGGAACTAAATTCAGATACACGATTGAATTTGTAGAAGACAACGACCCACAATTTGGAAAAGGCATTCTTGTAAAATTTACGGGCTATGATAAAAACGGGGCTAAAATCGACAAAACTTATAGTGGCAGCAGCGCTAAAAGTAGCAGTGCGGAAAAACAAGTATTTGCTCCATACCAATTCGGTTTAATGGAAAGTTCAGACCTTATAATTTACAAAACGGGTTATTTGGATTTCAAACCGAAAGGATTTGATGCGCATATAAGACTTGCCTTAAAAAATAAATAAAAACATTTGTTGTTAGAATAATAAACCAGTTTAATAAAGAGAGGATGTCAAAACGGCGTCCTCTTTTTATTTTATGGAATTCGTTATTTGCAATGACGGTGCAAAAATAATTGTCATTACGAGGGCTTTAGCCCGAAGTAATCCAAATAAAAGAAATTTTTATTATGTATAGATTGCTTCACTTCGTTCGCAATGACGATGGAAAATAAATGCTCGCAATGACGATATTTTTTAGCCGTCATTCGCCGTAGGCGTCCCTGCGGGAATGAGGACGAAGTCCGCGACAAAGTCGGGCAGTCGCCAAGTAATCCAAATAAAATAAATTTTATTTAAAAAATTTAATTCCATTAATAGTGGATTGCTTCGCATTATAAATGCTCGCAATGACGATGTCGGAAAGTTGATTACTTCGTCTCTGTTGAGTATCGCAATAACGAAAAGTTTAAGTCATGCAATTTACTTTTATTTTTTTGAAATACATTATAAATTCAATATATTAAAATTATGAAGGAAACTATATGACTTTAAACGATATATTTACCGAATTTGAAAAATTAAAAAACGATAAAAAAGCAATTGAAATGTCCACTTATATGAAAAATCAATTTCAATTTTTAGGAATTTCCGCAAAGCCGAGAAAAGAAATTGAAAAGAAAATTTTTAAATTCGTTTCTAAAGAAGATTTAGATTTTAAATTTACCGACAAATGTTATAAAAATAAATATAGGGAATTTCAATATGCGGCTGTCGATTATCTTAATTTCAAAAAATCGTATTTGAATATATCGCATATCGAAATTTTGAAAAATTATATACTCACAAAATCTTGGTGGGACACTATCGACCATTTGGATAAAATAGTCGGAGATATTGCTTTGAGAGACGAAAAAGTAAATGAAATATTATTAAATTGGAGTTTGGATGAAAATATTTGGATTAGGCGAGTTGCGATTGACCATCAAATTTTAAGAAAAGAAAAAACTAATACCAAACTGCTCGAGCAAATAATTATAAATAATTTTAATCAAAAAGAATTTTTTATAAATAAAGCTATCGGATGGAGTTTGAGAGATTATAGCAAAACAAATCCAAAATGGGTTAGAGATTTTATTAAAAGGCATAAAGATTCTATGAATAATTTAAGTATAAGAGAGGCAAGCAAATATATATAATTGCTCGAGACTGGATTTGAACCAGCACGGTGTTACCCGACAGCACCTCAAGCTGTTGTGTCTACCAATTCCACCACCCGAGCAAAGATTGTTTATATAATATAATTAAAATAGAGTTTTGTCAAATGTTATTGATTTCTATTTTCCGCTTCTCTCAATATTTCAAATATCGCTGCGCTATGATTCGCTCTTGCAATATCCATCGGGTATCTTCCATCGTTATTTCTAATTCTTGTATTCGCTCCTTTCAATACCAACTCTCCAACAATATCTATATTGCCTGAAATAACCGCCAAATGCAACGCCGTATTTCCGACTTTATTTTGAACATCGAGATTAGGATTTTTTTCCAATAATAATTTGATTACCGAAAGCTGAGAATTTCCCGCCGCCGTATGCAAAGCGGTATTTCCGTTAATATCGACAGCGTTTATATTAGCGTTTCTTGTAAGCAAAATTCTAACGACATTATCAAACCCCAATCTTGAAGCCGTCATTAAAGGAGTGGCAAGCTGCGAATCTTCTCCCGAATAATTAATATCCGCTCCGTTTTCGATTAAAATTTGAAGCAAATCCATATTGTTTTGAGATATCGCATGTCCGATTAAACTTATTCCATCGGAAGTTAAAATATTCAAGTTTGCTTTATTCGTTATTAAAAATTTTGTCGCTTCAATATCTCCGTTTTCAATTGCGATATTCAAAGGATTTAATCCATTTTCGTCAGTATAATTAATATTCGCTTTATTTTCGATTAATAATTTCATCATATCGATTCTGCTTTCTTCTATCGGGCTATTAATCGCAAGCAATAATTCTCCGTTAATTTTCGCGTTATTTTCCAATAATATTTTTGCAATTTCAATATCTCCGTTATTTACCGCATAACTTAAAGCGCTCCATCCTTCGTTATCGACTGCGTTTACATTTGCGCCGTTTTCAATAAGTTTTTTTGCCGTTTCCAAATAGGAATTTCCAACCGCTATAATCAAAGAAGTTTTTCCATCCAAAGTTTCGTTTATAAGATTTTTATCAGTTTTTCCAATAATCATATCAATTATTTTTGCGCTGTTTTCCGCCGATTTTTCAAGCAATATTAAATCTACGGGAAATTTATCGATGTTATTATTGAATTTAGAACCAGCCGCCGCCGTTATAATATTTCCGTAAATATCGCTTTTTCCAGCGTCTTCTATACTCGCTCCTTTATTCAAAAAATATTCGACTAATTGAGGATTCAAAGATAAAACCGCATCGTATAAAATAGTCGTTCCGTTTTCCTCGTTTTTGTAATTAATATCCGCTCCCTTTTCGACTAAATATTTCACAATATTTTCATCGCTATTTTCTATCGCATAACTTAAAATATAAGGTTCTCTCTTCAAATCGAAATTATTATTCAAAAGAATTTTTATCATATTTAGATTTTTATTTTTAACAGCGCAATAGATTGGGTATTTTTCAATATTTTCCGCATAAACTCCGTAAATATTCGCTTTGCCTTCTTTAATTAAAAGCGTGACAATTTTTGGTTTATTTTCTTCTATCGCCAATATGAGAGGAGTAGTTTCGTCAGCCGAAGCAATTTCGATATTAGCGTTATTTTCTATAAAGAATTTCACGGCTTTAATATTGTTATTTTTTACCGCTTGATATAATCCGCCAATACCATTTTCACCTGTTTGATTTATATCTCTTCCATAATTTAAAACTAATTCTTTGATTATTTTATCTCCGAATCTTTTGCCGTAAATTTCCGTATCATAGACTTCATAATTTTCAGCCATTTTATTTAAATTTGATTTTCCACTGGCAAATAAAAATAACCCTAAAAATAATCCCGCTCCTATTAAAAGAATCGATACTATAGCCGCGGCGATTACTCCGACTTTCAAAATAAATTTTTTATTTTCTATATCCATGTTTTCCTCGTTTAATATTATTTGAAAC
>NZ_JBNMIZ010000072.1:0-11933 GCF_050873525.1 Brachyspira sp.
CGAGACAAAATATAATTTCGATTCCTTAAAAAATAAATTCAAAAATCCTTATATTCCATATATTAAAGCGACTTTCGATTATTTATTTTTCTTTAGCGATGAAATTGCTTTGGGAATAGGATTATACGCTGGATACGATTTTGGTCCGCAAATCAAAGACGACAGATTTAGCAAAAATAATTTGGGAGCTTTCGATATAGGAGGGCAAGTTAGTTTTTATTTCGTTAACGACTGATTATAATTAATCCCATAAAAAATAATTTATAAAGAATTGATGCGGTAGCTATTTTTAGTTATCGCATTTTTTATTTTTGTTTATAAAGTTAGTTTACATAATTTTTTAATATTAAACAAAAAAACAAAAACTTGCTTCACTCTGTGGGCCTTTTAGCCTAATTCCTCCACAATGGAGGGTTGATTTGGTCTACCTAATACTTAAGTCTTAGGTTAGGCTTTTTTATGGATTGTTATCAGAATTCGGGCTTTAGTCTAGGCAGTAGCCTAGCAATGACAATTTTTTAAATGTTGTATAATTTACTTGCAAAAATATTTAAATTTATTATAATGGGCTTGTGTATTTTTATAAAAGGATTATTTAAAACATGGTATCTCAAAAAGAAAGAGTTAATAATATTATAGAAAAGTTATCTGAAGGTCTATACGAAAAGAGAGAAATTATAGCTTTAACATTTTTATGTTCGCTTGCTGGAAAATCTATATTTTTATTCGGACTGCCAGGAACTGCTAAAAGTTTAATAGTTAGAAGAATATCTTCCGCTTTTAAAGATTCAAAATATTTTGGACAGCTTATGAATAGATTTACGACTCCAGAAGATGTTTTCGGTCCAGTTAGTTTGTCTAAATTAAAAGAAGATAAATTTGAGAGAAAGCTTGATGGTTATTTGCCAAAAGCCGATTTTGTATTTTTAGACGAGATTTGGAAAAGTTCGCCCGCTATATTAAATACTTTGCTTACTATAATAAATGAAAAAGTATATAGAAACGGAAGCCAAGAGGATAAAGTTCCGTTAAAGGCTCTTGTGGCAGCTAGTAACGAAACTCCTCCGAAAAATCAGGGGCTTGAAGCTATGTATGACAGATTTATTATGCGTTTATTGGTTAATTCCGTTGAAGATGCAAATAATTTTAAAAAATTAATTGTAGATAAAGATATAAATTTTAACGCAAATATAGACGAAGATAATAAATTTTCAACTGAAGAATGGAAGGATTTAAATACGCTTATAGATGAAATACGAGTTCCAGAAAATATATTAAATATTATAATGTATATTAAAAACGATATAGAAAAATATAATAATAATGAAGCAAATAAAGATAATCAAATATACATTTCGGATAGAAGATGGAAAAATATTCTATATATATTAAAAACCGCCGCTTATTTTTTGGATAGAGAAGAGATACTTCCAATAGATTGTTTTTTAATAAGTCATTGTATATGGACATCAAAAGAAAATATTGACGAAGTTAAAGCAATAGTTAAAAAATCCATAGAAAATTTTTCTCAAATAAATAGAGAGGAATTTGAAAATATAAATAATGAAATAGAAACATTGAAGAAAGATATAAATAACGATTGCATAAATCAAAAAGATGTATATGATACGGAAAATATAAACAAGATTGAATGTTGTAAAATACAAATAGTATATTATCAATACAATAGTGGCTCTAATAGAATAAGTAAGAATTTATATATTCCAACAAATAAAATTAGCACTAACGATAAATTCTTTCCATTGCTTGAAGATGGGACGGAATTAAAATATTTTGAATGTTGTTTTAACGGTAATACCGTATGCTCGTTAAATAGCGTTAATTATTCTTATTATAAAATTATTAAAGATGAAAATTATGTAGATAAAATTGATAAAAGATTAAAAATAAAATCTAAAAAAGGAACTTTTAAAACTATTAGTCCAACAATGAAAGAAACTTATGAAAAATGGTGCGATGAATTAATACAAAAAATAGATGATGCAATAAAAGTTTCAGAAGAAGATTTGGAAAAACAAAATAATAAAATAGATTCGCCTTTTGTAAATGAAATAGATAGAGATATTATTTTAAAAAGTTATAAAGATTATATAGTAGATTTCAAGACTAAAAAATCGGAAGTAGAGCAGGAAAAAATTAAAATTGAAGAATGTCAAACTACTGATTGATTATGATAAATATAATAAAAGAAAAAATAAGAGAAACGAAAGAATTATTAAAAAATAAATTCTTGCATTATTTTACATTTTTAAACGATAATGAAGTTGAAGAAGAATTAGATAAAAGAATCGAAATATTTAACGAAAAAATAGAAAAGCATATAGAACAATCGAGTCCATTTGATAACGATTATAGACTTTATAGAAAATCTTATTCTGATTTTAAATATAATAAAACAACCGAAGAATCCGTTAAAGACGATATTAATCACTATAAAAATTTTGATAAGAGCGCCAATATAGAATTTTTTAACGATAAATTGAATAAATTTATCGAAAAATATAATTTTTTAGAAAAATTTAAAGGAAAAAATAATAAAATTTATAATAAAACTATCGAAGAGAAAATTAAAAAATTAATCGAATCGCATAGAGTAAAAAAAGAAACGGATATAAAATCCATAAGAAAAAATGTTTTGGATAATTGGAAACAGGCGTTAGACGAAAAATATACAGAGTGGGCTTTAAGAGAAATAGATAAATTTAGAGCGGAATTTTTTAAAGAAACGGAAGAATTTTTAGAATATATAAAAAAGATAAAAGAACTTGAAGAAGCGTTAGGATACGATACGGGTTTATTATTTGATTTAAGTTTGGGTAATATTTTAAAAAAAGATTTTGAATATATTAAAAGTTTGGCTAACCTTATAAAAGATACGGAAAGTATAAAGAAATTATGCGATATGTTGGGAAGATTTGTAAAAGCGGAAGAGAGTCATAAAATAGAAACGATTTTTAGAAAAGAAACATTTCACACTAAAGTTAGAGATGTAAATTCTAAAGAAGAGATAGTAGGGATAACATATTCAAGAGACATTAATAATATTTTGCCTCAAGAAAAACTTCTCTTGGCGGAGGGAATTTTAGAAACTTTATTTGGAGTTAAATATTTTGAAAATAGACTTTTAACTTTTAAAAAAGAAGGTTATACCGATTTTTCTTACGATGAAACCATAGAGGAAAAAGTCGAAGTAGTAGAAGAGGAAAAGAAAGGTCCTATAATAATATGCGCAGATACAAGCGGTTCTATGAGCGGAGTTCCAGAAAACCTTGCTAAAGCCGTTACGCTTTATTTAGCCACTCGGGCTATGAGACAAAAAAGAAACTGTTATTTGATTAATTTTAGCACTCAAATATATACTATTGATTTAACATATCCTAAAACTATTGATAATTTAATTGAATTTCTAAGAATTAGCTTTAACGGTGGCACAGACGCTATACCCGCCTTAAGGCATGCCGTTAATACTATGAATAATGATAATTATAAAAAGTCCGATTTACTTTTTATATCCGATTTTGTATTTAACGACTTTACAAAAGAGGATTATGATTTGGTAAAAAAACAAAAAGAATATGAAAATAAATTTTATTCCCTTATAATAGGCTCTACTCCTATGTTTGATTTAAAAGAAAGTTTATTTGATTATAATTGGGTTTATGATGCCTCCACTTCTTCCGTTAAAGAAATAACTGGTAAAATGTATGATAATATTTTAAATATTGATTGATAAGATACATAGCTCCCCGATAGTTTTTAATATTTTCTATTTCTTAAATAACTCGCTATGCGAACCTAAATCAAATTATAGTCGTTATATTTTGCATCCAAATTTTTATAGTTGTAATTATTTCCTGCAGTAATTCGGATAAGTCGCTATTTTATTTTTTAATTAAATTCTATCATTTTTATGTGGATTATACTTGGAGACTGGATGCTAACCGCTTTAGCGCACTCGTAATGACTGACTTTGAAACTTTTTAAATTAAAACAATGAATATTAATAAAGTTAAATATTCAGAAACAAGGGAGTAAAACTCCCGTTCCCGAAAGGGACACAGCGTGGGCTAAAAAGATGAGAATTTAAAAAAGGAATATATCCCGTAAGAAGTTGGGCTGTCAAATACTAATGAAGATGTTTTTGCTTCTTTTTCGCCAAAGGCGCGCAGAGCGATAAAAAGAGGTCTCTTTTGGCGACTGCCCGCTTCATTCTGTGGGCTTTTAGCCTAGCGTGGTTCTTTTTTGGCATCAAAAAAGAACGAGAAAATTTGCTTACTTTAACAAAGTATTAAGTTTGCGGATAATCTAAATTTCTTTCATATATTGGTATTCTCCTCGCGGCGTTCATTTAAAAGCGACTGGATGGAAACGCTTATTATTTGGTGTCTGCGATGATTAATTAAAAAATATTTGATTGTAAATTTATTTGGTATTTGACATTGATTTGAAAATAAAATTCGTCATTGCGAACGAGGCTAAAGCCCGCCTTTGGCGAGTGAAGCAATCCAAATAAAGTAAAATTTATTTTTTGTGGATTACTTCGGTTTTTTTGCAAAACCTCGTAATGACGGCGATAAAAAAACAATGAATATTAATAAAGTTAAATATTCAGAGACAAGGGAGTAAAACTCCCGTCAATAAAAGAGAGGAGAATTTAAAAAAAGGAATATATCCCGTAAGAAGTTGAGCTATCAAATGCTAATGAAGATGTTTTTTTTGCTTACTTTTTTTACACAAAAAAAGTAAGAGGAAATTTTGATTTTATTAAAAAGAAGGGCAATTATGTTTAAAATCTTTTTCATTTTTTAAGCTTTCTCTCTCCAAAGGGAAACTCCCTATTAAAATATAATCTTTAGAACCTCATGCGAAAGCATAGGGTTCGCTTTATATTTTCTACTTTACTATATACTTTTTATAAATTCTAATATAAAATAAATAATATATTTTACTTATAAATAATTTTTAGAATTTTTTAATTTTAGGAATAAAAATGGAATTGCTTGCGCCTGCTGGAAATAAAGAAAAATTAGAAGTCGCTTATCATTACGGAGCGGATGCCGTTTATATAGGCGGCGCTTTATTCAATTTGAGGCATCAAAGCAAAAATACGACTATCGAAGAACTCGCTGACTGCGTTAATCTTGCAAGAAGTTTGAATAAAAAAATATATTTAACTTTAAACGCTTTTTTGCATGAATACGATAAAAATAAATTGAAAGATTATTTGAAAGCGATTTCTAATATTGGAATTGACGCTTTTATAATTTCCGATTTGGGAATATTGGAACTTCTTAAAGAAATTATTCCGAGCGCTAATATTCACATAAGCACGCAGGCTTCCGTTACGAATAGTTATTCCTGCAAAGTTTACGAGCATTTGGGCGCTTCAAGAATTATACTTGCAAGAGAATTGTCTTTGGACGAAATAAAAGAAATAAGAGACAATACGAATTTGGAACTTGAAACTTTTGTGCATGGCGCGGTTTGTATGGCTTATTCGGGCAGATGCATATTGTCGAATTATTTGAACGGAAGAGATGCAAACGGCGGAGACTGTTCGCAAGTTTGCAGATGGAATTTCAAAACTTATATCGAAGAAAAAACGAGACCTGGCGAATTTATGGAATTGGAAGAAGGCAAAAATCATAGTGCGATATTAAGTTCGAAAGATTTGCAAATGGCGGAATATTTAAATCTGCTTGCAAAGGCTGGAATCGATTCCGTAAAAATCGAAGGCAGAATGAAAAGCGTTTATTATGTTGCAAATGTCGTTAGAACTTATAGAGTGCTGCTTAATTTACTCGATAAAGTCGGCTATGAAGAATATCCCGAAGCGATTAGAAAAGAACCCGTTGCAAGTTATATAAAAGAACTTTCCACAATAAGCCGAAGGGAAAGCGACACTGGATTTTATTTTAATAGAGAAGAAATGAAACCCGCATTGAAAGGGTATTTGAAAGGCAGAAGATTAATGGGAATGATTGTCGGACAAGAGGGCGAATATTCCAAAATAAATGTTTATAATACGATAAATAAAGGAGACAGTCTTATTTATATAGGGAGAGATTTTTTGAATTTGAAAGACGATAGATTTTCTTTATATATAAAAAACGAAGAAGGAAATTTTTTTGAAGTTGACATTATAAAAAATATAGACAATGCTTATATAAAATCGGGCGTCCATAATTTTAGCAAATACGATATTATAACGATGGAAGAAAACGAATAAATGATATTGGGAGTTGATTTCGGAAAAAAGCGAACGGGAACTGCTTATATGGATATGGAAATAAAAATTCCTTTTCCCTGCGAACTTATTGAAGAAAGCAATGCTCGAAAAGTAAAACGAATTTTAATGAATATAATTGAAGAAAAAAAAATTGATACTGTAGTTTTTGGACTTCCTCTTTCGGACGATGGAAAAGAAAACGAATGGTGTTTTGAGATAAGAAGATTTGCCGAATTTCTACTTAAAAGCGTTAAAGTAAATATAGTTTTTATAGACGAATACGGAACTTCAAAAGAAGCGGAATATATTTTAAGAGGAAAGAAAAAAAGCGTCAAGAAAAAAAATAATGATTTGCTGGCGGCTGTTCTTATACTTGAAAATTATTTGAATTATTTAAATATAAAATAAATATAAAAAATGACTAAAAATATTATAATAAAAAATATAAATATTCCTTCGAGATTCTTTTTGGCTCCAATGGCGGGCTATACGGATTATGTTTTTAGAAGATTATGCAGAAGATTTGGTGCGGGACTTCTTACAACCGAACTTGTGAGTGCGGCGGCTTTGGCAAGAATGATAAAAAAAACTTACAGATATATGGAGCATAAAGAGGACGAACATCCCATTTCTTTGCAAATATTCGGAAACAACGAAGACGATTTTAAAAAAGCGATTGAATTAACCGACTTGAAAGGATTTTCTTTTATTGATATTAATATGGGTTGCCCGACAAAAAAAGTTGTGAAAAATAACGGCGGAGCGGGATTATTAACCGATATTGATAAAATGATTTCGATTTTAAATTCCGTAAAAACCGCGTCTCCTTTGCCAGTGAGCGTAAAAATAAGACTCGGATTCAAGAGAGGAGAAGGCGGAGAAATTGAAAGAGCTTTGGCGATTAAAGAAAACGGCGCATGCTTTTTAACTTTGCACGGAAGATACGCAAGCGATTTATATAGAGGAAACGCCGATTGGGAAAAAATAGGTAAAATAAAAGAAGCGCTTGGAGAAAATTATATTTTGATAGGAAACGGAGATATAAAAAGTAAAGAAGACGCCGAAAAAGTTTTTGAAAATTATAAAGTTGACGGAATAATGATTGGAAGAGCGGCAATAGGAAATCCATGGATATTTAGTGAATTAAACGAAATATTTGAATTTGAAGAAGAAAAAAAAATTGATAAAAATCTTAAAAATATTATTAAAGAACATATAAACGGCTGCTGCGAATTTTACGGAGAGATTAGCGGAATTCATTTCATGCGCAAATTTATAATGAAATATCTTTCAGGTTATAGAATGGAAAATAAAATTGAATTAATGAAATGCGAAAGTAAAGATAAATTATTTGAATTGCTGGACGAATTGATTATTGAAAATTAATGTAAATCAAAATAAAAAACCTACTCTAATAAAAGAATAGGTTTTTATTTTTAATTAAATCTAATCAAAAATTATTGTTCGGAAGAATCGCTTGAAGGAGGATTAATATTCCTTATCGCATCAACGGCGGCTTGTCTAACGGCTAAAAAGTATCTGTCGTCTTGAGCCAAATATACCAAATCGGCTAGTGCAGAATAATCGCCTATTTTTCCCAAAGCTACCGCGGCTTCATAAACTATTCCCTGCGTTCTTCCTAATCTTAAATGAAATAATAATGAAGGAACTGCTTTAGCGTCTCCGATTTCTCCAAGCGCTTGAATCGCCGCTATAATATTGAAAGTTTCTCTTTCCGCATATAGCATACTCGATATTGCCTGAACGGAAGATTCTGCCACCGCGGTTTTTGCCGCTTTTAACGCCTGATAGCGAACTTCCGAATCCGAATTAGACGGAGTATTTCCCGTTAATCCATAGCCAACATATCTATTAATCGCTTGAATTAATAAATCGCTGCTCGCTCCGCTTTCGCTTAAAGCCTGAAAACATAAAGCTTTAACTTCGGGACTTCCCATTTCGATGGCGCTTAATAACAGACTTTCATCCTGATTTGCCAAAGCGTCCACAAAGTCTTTTGTCAAAGCTTCTCTCGGTTTGTTTGCCGAATTTTCGCTTTCTTCATCTTGAGCGAAAACCGATACCGTTGATAATACGAATATAAAGATTAAAGTAAATATTTTTTTGAGCATTTTTTACCCCTTGTTGATTTTAATTAAAATAATATATTATTATTTAATAATTTGCAAGCGTTTTTATTTAATTTATTAATATAGTTTTTCACTAAAAATTTATTATTTCAATCTCAAATCTTTTTTATATAAAGCAAATAATTCGTTAGTATAAATCAATTCAGAATTATCTATATAAAAATCTCTGCTTATATCTTTGGTATTCGGTTTATTTACGGGACTATACCAATAATATAATGTCAAAGCTCTATGCGGTTCTCTTTCTTTAATTCTATCGTCATCGTTAAATCTATAAAGCGCGGAATTTGTATTTTCAATTATTAAATATTCTATATTAGGATTTTCAGAAATATTATTCTCTTTTTTATTTAGAAATAGCCAAGAAGAGTAATTAAATATATCTCTTGAATATAATTTAAAGCTCTCTCCGTTTGCGTCCGTTCCTATATGCTTAACAATATCGTAAGTTAATTTTTGTTTTTTGCCTATTAAAGACGATTTATAAGTTTGTTTATAATAATGCCATGACACTGCAAATATATGAATAAAAAGAAATATTATAAAACAATTAAATAATTTAGGTTTTTTATAAAATAAATAATTAACAAATAAAAGTATGGTAAAGAAAGACATTGCAAACATAGAAAAATGATATACATATCCTCCGCCTTTCCCTTTCAAAATCATTGGACAAGCGACAGCTACGGGAATATATAGAAAATAGAAAAATAATAATTCTTTTATGAGATTGTCGTTTTTAAATTTAATTTTTTCAAATATGTTTTTATTTAAAACTACGCAAATAAAAGAAATTATAAAAGAAGTAATTACGATAATATGCGAAATTAATATTATAATAATCATAAAAGGGCTTACCGCGTCCCAAAAATTAAAAATAGTTTTTATATCAAATTTATTTAATGTAAAAGTTGGAAAAATTATTTGAGCGTATATTTGAGGAAATCGTTTATAAAATGCAACCGTATATTCCTTTGAAAGATTAATCATCCTTAAAGAATTTTCAAAACCGTTTTGTATTTCTGCTATTAAATACGGCAAATATAATAAAAACGACAAGAATACGCCCAAAGCTAAATACGATAAATATTTTTTGGAGTAATTAAACTTAATAATCAAATAAATTATTAATGTCGGAACTATGCCGTAATAAACCGCAAAATGAAACTGTCCCATTATCGCAAGAATTGGAAATAAAAGCGATGCAAATATTTTTGAATATTTTTCATTTCTTAAATATTCGGTAAAGAAAATAACAAATAAGAAAGAAAACATGACAACAGGATTTGGATTTGTAAAAGAAGTAACAGCTTCAAAAAATATGCAATTTACAGATATAAAAGCGGTTAATACGGATAAAGCCGTTAGTCCAAATCTAAAATATATCCATATTAGAAAAATAAATAAAACGATTAAATATATAGAAACATCAAATATTCTCGCCATATAATAATTTCCGTTTGCAATAGAATACAAAGATATAAACCTTGCATAAAATCCCGCTCCTGGCACTCTAACCGCGTTTTCGTCTATGATTTTTCCGCTCGTCACAAGCCTCGCTCCCGTATGCGGAATAATTCCATTATCGTATCCCGTTCTCATATCGTAAAAATGCTGTTCGTTATCGTTTGAAAGGAATGCGTATTTTTGAAAATAAAAAGAAGAAAAAACGTTTAATATTATAGAAAAAATTATAAGAACGATTAATATTTTATTTAAATTTTTATTCATTTTATTTATCCTATTATTTATTTTTTACTCGTTGGTTATTAAAAATTTATATACTGTGAATCCTTTAATATTGGTTAGTTCGATAGCATTATTTTGAATCAAATAATTTATGTCATTTTGAATTCTGTTGGCATCCCAATTCTTTTCTACTATATTGTCTTTAATTGCATATACGATTTTTGCATTTGTTGAAAAATTAATTTTATGGTTTGGAAAATATGTGTTAAAAATATCTATATATTGATTTCTTAATGTCCCAGAAAAATTATCGTATATATAAACGGCTTCACTTTTAGAATCTTTTTCTAAAAATTGGAGTAATTGATAATGACTTTTATAATTTCTCGGTTCTTCAAATAAATTAAAATATCTTATTAACTGTCCCGTAATAGAAAATAAATTTAAGACGAGCATAGCAAATATTATAGAAAAAATTTTTATATCATTTTTAATTTTATTTTCGATTTGGACAAAAAATAATACCATAGGAGCGAATGAAATAGAGTAAGCCGAATAAAGATAATGAAAAGTTCCAGATTTAGATTTGAATATAATAAAACTTATAATAGTTACAGGTATAAATAATATCAATATTAAAATAATTTCTTTTAATGCGTATATTTTTTCGTCTGTTTCGTATTTTAATTTTTTTGATATTAAAAATATTATAGATTTTACGAAAACAAATGCTGAAAATAAAACGCTTATTATAAGAAATATTAAACCGTAAATATAAATCGGTTTTGTAAACCAAAAATAAATAAACGAACCTATTCTTGTTCCAAAAATCGCAGACATTTCATTGGTAGGAAATAATAATAAAAAATAAATTTGTGGAAACGGGACGGAAGAAAGCTCGCCTCTCATATTTATAGCATAGCGAATATTGGAAAAATTATTGTTTATTTCATGGATTAAATAAGGCAGATATAATAGAAAAGAAATAAAAATTCCTAAAGTCCAAAACAAAATATATTTTTTAGTTTTTGAAAATCTTACGATTAAATAAATTATTAAAGTCGGAATCATAGAAAAGAATACGGTAAAATGTCCTTGCGACATTAAAGCCAGTATTGGAAATATTAAAGTCGCTGAAATTTTCTTTATATTTTCGCCTACTCCTCCAATATATTCGTATAGAAAAATAAATAACAATAAACTAAATATTGAAGTTATATTTGGATTCCAAAAATCCGTTATGGACATGATTAAATAAGGATTTAAAAGAAAAACAGCGCTTATTATTGATGTAATAAATATTCCAAATTTTTTATAAAACCAAAAAAGAAATATAGATATGATTATCAAATTGAAAATAAGATTAATTATCTTGGCTATAAATAAATTTTCTTGTCCTAATTTATAAAATAAAGTATAAAATATATAGTAAGCTCCGCCGGGAACTTTTGGGCTTGTAATAGAATCCGTGCTTATGAATCTTGCTCCCATAGTTGGAAATTCTTTATTTACATAATATTGTTTCATATCGTAGAAATGAGATTCCTGGTCTTTTCCTATAAATCTTTTATCAATAGCATAAAATGAAATAAAAATAGAAAAAGCTATGGAAAGAAATATCAAAACTAAAGATATAATATTTGTAATATATTTATCCATATTAATTTTTTCAGGGAGTTTAATCATAATAAAACTCCTAATATTGAATAAAATGAAGTATATAATTCTTTACTTTTGCAACGAAAAAACAGCCAAAAATTATATAGTAATGGCTTGTATTGTATTGTATTGTATTGTATTGTATTGTATTGTATTGTATTGTATTGTATTGTAGAATTTACATC
>NZ_JBNMIZ010000073.1:0-11839 GCF_050873525.1 Brachyspira sp.
TAAGTATCAATTTACTTAATTTTAATTTAGATTTCGGAGACGAAGGTAAACCTCACCGCTGTTTTAAATTAATCGACACGAAAAACCATAATGTAGATTTAGATTTTATCCAAATGCATGTTATCGAAGCGAAACGATTTATTGAAATAATTGAAAAATCTACGATAGACGAATTAAAGAAAAATAAATTACTCACTTGGATGAAATTTTTCACAACCAAAAATTTAAAATCTATAGAAAAAGAATTAAAGGAGGCAAACCCGATTATGACAAAAGTAATTGAAGAATACAAACGATTTACTTCTGACGATAAACTTATGCGAGCTTATGACGCAAGGGACGCATTTTTGGTAGGACAAAAAATTATGCTTGATAGAGAACGCAAAGAAGGCATAAAAGAAGGCATTGAAAAAGGAATAAAAAAAGGAATTAAAAAAGGAATTAGAGAAGGCAAACTTGAAGGCATAAAAGAAGGCAGACATGCCGAACAAATCTCAATGGCAAAATCAATGAAAAAAGAAAATATAGATATAGAAGTTATTAAAAGAATTACGGGCTTAACCATCGAAGAAATCCGCAAACTGTGAAACTATAATTCGAACATTGAATTAAGGACAAAATAATGCCGAAAGTTTCAGTAATTCTCCCAATATACAATGTTGAAAAATATTTAAGAAAATGTCTGGATAGCGTAATAAATCAAACTTTGAAAGATATTGAAATAATATGCATTAACGACTTTTCTACAGACGGATGCGAAAATATAATTTTAGAATATGCCGAAAAAGACAGCAGAATAAAAATTATAAATAATGAAAAAAATTTTGGAATAGGTTTTTCTCGAAATATCGGAATAAGCGAAAGTTCGGGCGAATATATTTCTTTCATAGACTCGGACGATTATATCGAAAATGATTATATTGAAATTTTATATAATACGGCGATTAAAAACGAAGCCGATATAGTTTTTACAAATAATATCAATATAGTGAGAGATAAAATAATAAAGCCTTACTATCATAACAGAATAAAAATTTGGAAAAAGAAATTTAAAAAAAGTGAAAGTTGGAAAGAAGGAATAAGCAATTTCAATGTCGATACTCCTCAAAAAGAAAATACTCCAGAATATCCTTTAGTTTCTACCGTTAATAAAATATTTAAAAAAGACTTTATCAAAAAAAATAATTTGCAATTTCAAAATTATATCGTTTCGGAAGATACGGAATTTTTTTATAAATATCTTATATATTCTCCGAAAAAATTTTATAATAACGATGCTAAATATTATTATGTTCAAAGAAAGTCTTCTATAACTCATTCCATAGAAAAAGATAATCGAACGATATCGGACGCTTTATCGGTATTCAAAAATATATATACGATTTATAAAGAAAAAAAAATAGAATTATTGAAAGACGCAAATTATTATAATTTCAATTCTTTTCTTTTCGTATTTAATAATTATAACGCTGAAAATAAAAACGAATTTTATAAAAAATGCCATGATTTAATGAAAGAATTAAATGTGGAAATAGATAAAGATAAACATCCTTTTGAGGCTTATTCCTGTCATATAATGAAAACGAACGGCGATTATAATATTTATTTGGATAAAGTAGAAAGCGTAAAGAAAAAAGTTTTTTCAGTCGCTTGGTGGATTCCTTCGATAACTTTGAGGGAAAAATATAAAAAATATAATTTGAATAAAATTGCCAAAGAAAAGTTTGACGAAGAGATTAAATAAATATTTACGATTTTATTCTCGCTATAAATATATTTTCTATTTTTTCCATTTTTTCAATCGTTTCGATTATTTTATTTATATTTGCATCTTTTAGGATAAACATAAAATTATTGTCTTTTATGCATGATTTTTCTACGATAATTTTATTTTCTATAAAAGATTTATTAAAAGCGTCAAAATTATTATTTGAAGAAGAAAATCTTATATAAAAAGTTTCGTTTTTCTCTTTGAAATCCTTAATTTTTATATCGTTATTTTTTTTGGCAAATCCAAGTATTGGAATTCTGAGTTCGTCCGTTATAAGATTATTTCTCGCTATCGTTATCGCATCCGAAACTATCGCGCTGCTTGTCGGACGCCCTCCAGCTCCAGCTCCGTAAAAAACATTCTCTTCCGACCTGTCTCCCACAACCGTAATCGCGTTAAAAGCGTAATCGACTTTTGAAAGCATATTTTCTTCTTTAAGCATAGTCGGAATTACGAATATAAAAACATTATTATTTTCGTCAATGCTCGCTTCGGCTATCAATTTTATCGTATAACCCGAATCTGTCGCAAAAATTATATCCGAAAGCTCGATATTTCTTATTCCTCTTATAAATATTTTATTCATATCCATAATATTTGAAAAAGCTATTGACGACAATATGCATAATTTATGCGCCGTGTCTATTCCGTCTATATCAAATGTTGGGTCCGCTTCGGCATATCCTTTATCTTGAGCGTTTTTAAGAACGACATTGAAATCCAGATTATTTTTAGTCATATTCGTTAAAATAAAATTGCAAGTTCCGTTTAATATTCCGTAAACCGATTCTATTTTATCCGAAACCAGACTTTCTTTAAGCGCTTTTATTATTGGAACCGCGCCCGCAACCGATGCCTCGAAAGCTATATCAGTTTTTCTGTTTTCCACAATTTCGGCAAAAGAATTGGCAAGCAAGGCTTTATTTGCCGTCACGACTCCTTTTTTCGCTTTCATTATTAAAGTTTTAGCCGCGTCCATTCCGCCCAAAACTTCGATTATTATGTCGATTTCTTTATCGTCCAATATATCGTTTAAATTTTTCGTTTTTATTTCTATAGAGTCGAGATATTTATCGTTTTTTACTTTGTCGATATTTCTGCTGAAAACGGTTTTAATTTTTAATTTTATTCCCGTTCTATTTTCTATTATTTCGTTATTTTCGATAATAGTTTTCACCGTATCTTTGCCGACATGTCCGTAGCCCGCGATAGCTATCTTGAATTCTTTTTTTTTATTCATTCTTTCTTTATCTCTTATAATTATTAATTTATAAATTATATTCCTATTTTTATAAAACCGCGTTCTGCAAAATATTTTTCTTTTTCATCGTATAAAACTACGGTTTCGTTGCTTATGGAATCTTTAGCCGAACGAACGAAGAATTCCAATCTGTTAATCGTATTTACTTCGCTTGCTCCCGCGTCCATATCCAAATAAAGAAGATTCAAATCGGGATATCTCGTTTTTAATCTCGTTTCGATTCCTCTCGCTATAATATGATTTGCAATGCAACCGAAAGGCTGTAAACAAAGCACATTATTAACGCCTTCTTCCGCAAAAGTCGCTATTTCTCCGGGCAAAAGCCAAGCCTCGCCGAATTGATTAGTCAAAGAAATAATCTTCGAAGCGTTTTCCGCTATATGTCTTATATGATGAGCGGGACGGAAACCTTTAAATTTTGACATTATTTGATTTACCGCGTCTATTCTCGCGTCAATAATTTTTTCCGACAATTTAGAACCGTAATAACCTAAAAACGAAACTTCCCTCGCATGTTTTTCTTTATTTACCTGTTCGCTTATAACTTTTTGAACGAAGAAATCGAATACTGGAGGAACTATAACCTCTACTCCTTTAGCCATAAGCCAGTCGCAAACATCTCCGTTGGCAAAATTATTGTATTTAACATATATTTCACCGACTAATCCAGCTTTAGGCAAATATAAATCTTTAGTTTCAATCGCGTTAAATTCCGCAACCGCCTGTTTCAATAATTTATCCGTATCTTTAAGCGAAAAATCTTTTGGATGCAAAGCTATATATTTATTTGCAAGCGCTAAAGCCTCTCCTCTTTTCGCCTCTCTAACCGCCGTGTAATAATACATTGTAGATATAGCGTCCGCGTAAGGCATAGCGATAATTCCCTCTTTCATCATATCCATTTTTGAAAGCTCGAATCCTGGCTGTTCGTTTATAACCGTCAAGCCGACTGTTACAACGGGAACATCGGGATAGCCCGCGTTTATCAATCCTCTTTTAATTAAAGCCGCATAATTACTTGCACGACATTGTCCTCCCGTTTGAGAGATTCCCGCCGCAATTTTGTCGGTATCGTATTTTCCGCTTTGAACCGCCCTTATTATATCGCCTATAACAATCGTAGCTGGATAACAAATATCCTGATTCGCGTATCTTAAACCCAATTCAACCGATTCTATATCTGGGTCTGGCAAAGGTATCGCTTCATAACCGCTTCTTTCAAGCAAAGTTAGAATCATAGGGTCGTAAAAATGCCCGAATTTAGGAACGAGTATGCTTCTTTTTTCGTTTTTCTCGTATTTTTTAATATATGTTCTTTCGGGTTTTTCTCTATAAACGAAATCGCCTTTCATTTTCATGCTTTCAATCATAGAGCGAATTCTTAATCTTATACTTCCCGGGCTTGATATTTCATCTACTTTAATTAAAGTTGGATTTTTTCCGTAAGAATTTAATATTGATTTTATCTCGTCCGAAGTTGTGGCATCGGGACCGCAGCCGAAACTGTTTATTTGAACCACTTCCAATTTTAAATCTTTTTGAGACGCCGCCCATAAAGCCGCTTTAAACATTTTATTAGGATAAGCCCATTGAGTAAGAACTTGAACATCGGCAAGAGATTCTTCTATATCCAAACCGTCTTCCGTCAAAACATTTATTCCAAAAGACGCTATAGTTTCTGGTATTTTATGATTTATTAAAGGGTCTATATGATAAGGACGACTCACTATAAGAATTGTCGGCGTCTCGCTTTCTTTCGCGTATTTTATTATTTTAGCGCCTTCTTTTTTCAATTCTTCTTTTACTCTAACTTGTTCTTTTAAAGCCTTTTTAAACGCTTTGTCAAAATCTTTTTTATCTATACCCAAAATATTAACAAAATAGGCTTTGCATCCTTTATATAATAAATCTTCATTCAAGAAACTTATAATTGGAGCATCGAACGGAATTCCAAATTTTGTGAGAGGACTTATAGAACTGTCTATAACATCGGGATATCCTGTCACTACGGGGCAGTTATAACTATTAACGCTTCCGTCATCTTCGCTTTTTTCCAAAACTACGGAAGGATAAAATATTCTGTCGACTCCCGATTCTATCAAATCGTATATATGTCCGTTCGCTATTTTTGCGGGAAAACATATATTGTCGCTCATAACAGTTCCCGAGCCTTTTTCGGCGATTGCCATGCTCGAAGGAGACGATAATTGAACTCTATAACCGCATTCTGTAAGTATCGTAGCCCAAAACGGAAAATTTTGATACATATTTAAAACTCTTGGAATTCCTATTATTCCTTTTATTTCATCGGTAGCTGGCGCCAAGGGTCTTTCAAAAAGCAATGAAAGTTTTTTCTGCGTAATATCCATTCCGTATTTTCTTTCTTTATTTCCTTTATTTGAAAATATCCTTTCGCATTTATTTCCAGTGTAGAAAGATTTTGAATCTTTAAATTTTAATCTTGTAACTGTGCATAGATTTTCGCAGCCTTTACAAGTGAGTTGTCTTCTTTCATAATCGTTCGCTTCCTGCAAATTATCCAAACCGATAAATGTGGTTTTTTCTTTTTTAGCGTTGAAAGTGTCTAAAGAAAGCAAAGCGCATCCGTAAGCTCCCATTAATTCCGATATATCGGGACGAATTACTTTTCTATTTAAGAATTTTTCAACAGAACGAAGAACTGCAGAATTTTTGAAAGTTCCGCCTTGAACTACTATATTGTCTCCCAAAATCGAAGTGTCGGTAATCTTCAATACTTTAGTAAAACAGTTTAGAGTGACGCTTTTTGCAAGTCCAGCAGAAATATCCGCAACGGAAGAGCCTTCTCTTAAAGACTGTTTAACTTTACTATTCATAAATACCGTGCATCTGCTTCCCAAATCACATGGACTAACGCTTTCGCAGGCAATATCGGCAAAATCGGCGACTTTATAGCCCATTCCTCTTGCAAAAGTTTCTATAAAAGAACCGCAGCCCGAAGAACAAGCCTCGTTTATTTCTATATTTTCTATTATTCCGTCTTTAATAAATATCGCTTTCATATCCTGTCCGCCAATATCGAGGATGAAACTTACTTTTTCGTCAAACGCTTTCGCTCCTCTATAATGCGCCATCGTTTCAACAATTCCCTCGTCCATATTGAAAGCCGCTTTTATCAAATCTTCTCCGTAGCCTGTCACGGAAGTTCGAGCAATATTTATATTAACATTTTTTTCTTCCAATTCTCTTTTTATTTCGGTTAATCCTTCGACAACCGCTCCAACGGGATTTCCGTTATTGTTTCTATAATGTCTTAAAACTACTTTTCCCTCTTCATCTATGATGACTATTTTTGTAGTCGTAGAACCTGAATCTATTCCTAAAAAAGTATTTTTACCATTAACCGTTTTCACATCTGCAGATTTAACTTTATCTTTCGCATGTTCTTTAAGCCAGTTATTATATTCTTCTTCGCTTGAAAATAAAGCCTCTCTATATTTTGAATTCTTTATTTTCACTTCCGCCGAAATATTTTGAACTAATTTTGTAAACTCTGAAACGGATATTATAGTTTTATCTTCTTTTTCTCCGAAAGCCGCTCCTATAGCCGCCGTTAATTCTGGATGCTCAACCGTATACATATCGTCTTCGGTGGCATTTAAAAGAGTTAAAAATGTTCTTCTCAAATCTGGCAAGAATGTTAAAGGTCCGCCAGTAAAAAGTATTTTCGGTTTAATTTCAAAACCTTTTGCAAGAGTATTAACCGTTTGAACTGCAACCGCCTGAAATATGCTTTTCGCTATATCCGATTTTGGAATATCTCTGCTTATTAAAGTTTGAACATCGGTTTTTGCAAATACTCCGCATCTGCTCGCCATTGGGTAAACGGAAGTCGCTTGTTCCGATAAAGTGGAAAGTTCGGATGGATGAACATTTAAAAGAGTAGCCATTTGGTCGATAAAAGCTCCCGTTCCGCCCGCGCAGTTTCCGTTCATTCTTATATCCGCTTTGAAATTATCGTCAAATACTATTATTTTAGCGTCTTCTCCGCCTATATCAATCAATGTTCTTCCATAAGGATAAATTTTTCTGATTGCCGTTGACGAAGCGATAACTTCCTGCACGAAACTTATTCCCGTTTTTTCGCTTATTCCCATTCCAGCCGTTCCCGTCATAGAAAGAGATAAATCCAAATCTCCATGAATGCTTTGCAAATTTTCAAGTATCGATAATAAAGTTTCTTTCACATCGGCATTATGTCTAACATAAGTTTTGAATATCATATTGTCGAGTTCGTCATAAACTACCATTTTTGCCGTAGTCGAACCAATATCTATTCCAGCTCTATATATCTTTTTCATAGTTAATTCTCCATAAAAATATAAACAAAATATAAATCTAATCTATAATCAAAATCTATAAACCTTATTAGTCTATAGCCATATTATTAATATTAACGAATACTATCTTTGTTTTATGATTTTCTATTTTTTCTTCTGGTATATTACAATATGATAGTATTACCAATATATCGTCTTTTTTGGCATAATTCACATTATTGCCGTTTATTCCTATTATTCCCGTATGTCTTATTCCTTTTATAACTATCGCCTCGAATCTGCTGTCGCTGGTGATATTTATAACCGAAACTTTATCTCCTTCCATTATATCGGACTTTTCCATTAGCTCTTCGTCTATAGTAATCGAATCTTCAAAGTTTAAATCCGTTCTCATAACGGTTAATCTATGAATCTTAGATTTTATGACTTCCCGCATCATAATAATTTATATTCCTTAATGTATCTAAAATTTATTCTTTAATAAAATTAATAAAAAATAAATAAATTAAAAATATAATGAAATATTTTACTTATGTCGACAAAAAAGTCAATATTATAATTATAAATATTTATTAAGAATTATTATGATTTACTAATAATTACTTATTGTAGATAAAACATTTAATACATTTTTTTAATATTTTATAGAGACTGCCAGAACGACAGCCCCCACAAATATAATATAAAGGAAATATGAAAAAAAATATCTTATCATACTATACAATAATAAGATATTAACGCAACGAATTATAAAACCTGCGGATTTTAATTTTGTAAAATATTGATTTTCAATTTATTACGGCTTTTATAATCGTATTTTTTTATTGACTTTATTTTATAAAAAATATATTATTAATAATCATTATCATTAAATAATTTAGTTAATTTTTGGAGGAAACAAAAATGAAAATAACATTTCAAGGCGGAGAAGTTCATTTGGAAGGAGTAGCCTTAACCGAAGGCGCAAAAGCCCCTGATTTTTCTGGAGCAAAAACAGATTTAAGCGCTTGGTCGCTTTCCGATGCTGGTTCTACCGTAAAAATTATATCGTCAGTGCCGTCTTTGGACACGCCCGTATGCGATATTCAAACTAAAAGATTCAATAAAGAAGCCGCTAATTTAAACGGCGTAACGGTTGTAACGGTTTCTTTGGATTTGCCTTTCGCTCAAGCGAGATGGTGTGCGGCGGCAAACGCTAATTCGCATATAGTATTGTCCGATTATGCGGAAAGGGATTTCGGAAAAAAATTCGGAACTCTTATAAAAGAATTAAAACTTTTAACGAGAGCCGTATTCGTATTGGATAAAGACAATATTGTTCGATATGTTCAATATGTTCCCGAAATTACAAACGAACCCGATTATGAAGCCGCATTAAAAGCTGCAAAATCTCTTTTATAATTTATAAAAAATTTATAAAATTTATAATTTGAAAAATTTTATAGTTTTTATAATTTTAAAAGAAATTAAAAAAGCGTATCTCAATTAAGGGATGCGCTTTTTATTTATGAATTTTTATTTGAAATTATTTAACTAAAAATTATTTTAAAACATCTTTAACTTTTTCAAATACATTCTGAGCGGAAACTCCGTATTTCAATTTAAGCTCTGTAGATTTTCCCGATTCCGTGAAAGCGTCTTTACATCCCACTATTCTTAAAGGGGCGACATCTTTATGAGCGGATAGAACTTCGGCAACGGCGCTTCCCAATCCTCCAATCACGCTATGATTTTCTAAAGTTATAACGCATTTAACTTTTTTAGCGCATTCGATAATATTGTCGGAGTCTAAAGGTTTTAAAGAGCGAACATGAATCAATCGATACTTTATATTATTTTCTTCAAGCATATTAACCGCATCCACAGCCTGCTCGAAAGAAGAACCGTCAAAAAATATCGCCACATCGTCTCCAGTAGAATATAATTCTTTATTTTTTATATCGAAATTTGCCTCTTCGGGCGAATTATAAATTATAGGAACGGGTTCTCTTGCCACTCGCACATAATAAAGTCCTTTATTATTCAAAGCGTAACTTATTGCCGATTTAACATCGTTTTCGTCCAAAGGTAAAATGACATTCATATTTGGAATGCATCTCATTAAAGCCATATCCTGCGTAGCCTGATGACTCGCTCCATCGGGACCGGCATCGAGTCCAGGGTGAGTGGCTATTATTTTAAGATTTGCTTTCGCGTAAGCGGCTTGTCTTATTTGAGTCCAAATAGTTCCGCTTGCAAATATTGCGAAATTGACATAAACGGGAAACATTCCTTCCAAAGCAAGTCCAGTAGCAGCGCTTAAAGAACTTTGCTCGCCAATTCCCAATTCCAAAAAGTTTTTAGGAAAAGTTTTTTCGACATCGGCGGAAGATGTGGAAGTTCCCAAATCGTTATCTATCACTATTATTTTATTATTTTTTTCAATTAAATTCGTTAAATGTTTTCCGATTACTACTCTCGGAGCGGAGCTTTTTTCTATTTTTATCATAATTATATTCCTTTATTAAATTTTATTTTATATCCAAATCTTTTTTCGCTTGTTCAAAATCTTTATCGCCTATTGTCAAAGAATGGCAATTAGGATTATTTTCCAAAGTTGAAACGCCTTTTCCTTTAACGGTTTTCATTATTATCGCTACGGGCTTGCCGCTCAATTTATCCAATTTATCCAAAGCCTCGACAACTTCTTTCATGTTATTTCCGTCTTTAACCGTTATCGTATTCCAATTAAAACTTTTAAATTTATCTTCCAAAGAACCCAAATCAATAACTTTATCAACAGGGTCATGAGAAGAGAGTCCGTTATTGTCTATAATTGCGACAAGATTATCCAATTTGAAATGTGCCGACTGCTGAACCGTTTCCCAAATCTGTCCTTCATGCAATTCCGCGTCTCCGCATAAAGCGAATATTTTATTTTTATTGTTTGACAATTTTCTTGCGTAAGCCATTCCCATAGCAACGGCGAGTCCCTGTCCTAAAAGTCCCGTATTCATTTCGGTTTCTGGAATTTTATTGATATCGGGATGCCCTTGCAAACGAGTTCCTATTTTTTTAAGAGTAGTCAATTCTTCCATAGGAATTATTCCAAGCTCTGCAAATATTGCATATTGCATAACTACAACATGTCCTTTCGATAAAACAAAACGCGCTCTATTCGGGTCCTTGAAATCTATATATTTGTCATATACGGCAACCGCCATATCCATAGCCGACAAAGAACCTCCGACATGAGCTACGCTTTTCGATTCGTAAACCATTTTTAGAAGTATCTGCCTGCATCTTTTAGCTTTTTTTTCTAGTTCTTCTACTGAACTCATAAAATTTCTTCTCCTTAAAAATCTGTAATTAAAATTTATTGGTTAAATTATATCACTTAATATTTTAAAGTCAAAAATATTGATAAATATCATTACAAATGCGACTAAATCCCGTATTTGATTAATGAAGCAATTAATATTTTAAAATCTTTTTATTAAATTATTGACAAAAAATTAAGGGAGATAAATTGTCATTGCGAGCCTTTGGCAAAAGGCAAGGCAATCCGCTATTAAAAAATCTAAATTTAAAATCAAATTCTATTAATTTTGGATTACTTCAGGTATAAATACTTTCATTAAAATATTATTTATAATGTGAAAAATATTTTAATATTCATAATTGGCAATTTCTAAAATTAAGAGAATTAATAAAATTGAAACTAATATTTACCCCCCCTATGAAGTTATCAAAGAATTTGTTTCTAAAATTATCTCGCCACTTTTTAATTGGTATCCACCAAGCTATAGAATCAATTAATTTCTCTAAAATATTAATAGTTTTAAGATTACTAATTTCAGTATCTTCTATTTTTTGATATATTTTTTGTAATAAAACTTTGTTGATTACGGAATAATTTATAATATTATTTTTAGTATTATCCGTTATAATAAATATTCTTTCATAGCTTTCATAGTCTTGAAAAATATTATTAAAATAATTAAATTTATCTAAAAATGCACAAGTAAAACCCAATTCATGCCATATTTTGAAAAAGTCAGTTATATTATAAGAATTTACCCAAATATCAGGACGATTTTCTATATCATTTTTAAAATGATAACTACCTATTAAAATATTTGTGTTTTTGCTAATATTTTTTATAAATTGTTCTAAATCATAAATATATTCGAATATGCCAGAACAAAATACTACATCAACTTTTTTATTGTAGAACTCGCCTTTATTAAAATCTACAATTATCGTGCTATCGACATGTTTATATATGTCGCATGGTATATATTCTATATCTTTTGGAATTTTTCTTCTTAAAGTTTGATGTCCCGCTCCTAAATCCATAATGCTATTTACTTCGTTCAAATTTATCAAACTTACCATATTATCTATTCTGTATTCAAATGATTTTAAATATTCAAAATCTATTTTCCATGTATTTTCATTCATAACTATAAAACCTCGTTCATTAAATTTCATTTTTTAAATTATATA
>NZ_JBNMIZ010000074.1:0-11671 GCF_050873525.1 Brachyspira sp.
ATATAATACTTAAAAAAATTTTTCAATAGTTTATTTAAACTTTATTTTTTTAATCTTTTTAAATATTAATTAATTTATTAAATCATATTTTATAACATTTAAAAATTTTTGTCAATATAATTCAATTTAAATATTCAATAAATGATTTTTGATTTATACAGTCTTTTTAAATTTATGTCAACGGTTTAAAAGAAAAAAATTCTGTCATTACGAACGAGGCTAAAGCCCACATTTGGCGAGCAATCCACCATTAATAAAACTAAATTTTAAAATCAAATTCTATTACTTCGAATTACTTCGGCTATAAATATACTCGTTCCCGTAGGGACGCACGCTGACTAAAGTCCGCTTTTGGTGACAAAAAAGTAAGGAGAATAAAGATTTGTTTACTTTATAAAAGTAATAATTTAATTTGCAATCTTTCTTAAATTTTTCACTATAATTCGGCGTTCTTCGTGTGTTGCGAACGGAGGACGCTGTTTTTATTCAAACTCATAATACAAACTATACCTATCAATCAAATATATTTCCCCGTAAAATGCCAAAACTATATAATATTTATCCCCGCTTTTGAAATCGGAGGACAATTTATTTTTCGATTTCTTAAGATAATTATAATCTTTATCAAATAAAATTATTTCAATATCTCTTTTATATTCTAAAATAATATTTATCGAGGCGTCTATATCCGTTTCATTTTCTATCGAATAAAAATCTATATCTATTATATTTTCGTTTTTCAAATAAGGCTTAATATTTTCCTCTATTGAAATTTTTTCGTTATAATTTTTAATAAAATAACCGTAAATAATTTGATTCGGATAATCTATTGTATTTGCGCTTTGAAAATTGTCGTTAATTTCAGTTTCGGTTTTATTCATATATTCGTTTTTGAAATTGAAACTTATTTTATAATTAAATTCGTTTTTTGATTCTTCGGAAGTTAATTTGAAAAAAAATTTATCGTTTCTTAAAATCAAATCCTTCATTTCAATTTTTCCGTTATAATTTAAAATATCTTTCGTCTTTATTTTGAATAAAGATTTTTCCGCGTTTTCGTTCAATATTTCCAAATCGATATTATTATGATTTTCCGCTTTTATAGAAAAATCCATTATAAATCCGTTAGTCGGGCTTATGTTATAATAATCAATATCTTCGGAGTTTAAATTCGCTTTGATTAAAATATTCGAATCTATAAATTGAGCGTATTCGGGGCTGTCGTTCGATTCTATTTCGTTTCTTTCGATTATATTATTTTTATTGCATGCAAAAATTATTAACAAAAATATTATAAATATTAAATTTCTTAATCGTTTTTTAATCATAAATATTTTTTATTCTTGAGAGACTATTTTCAAATAATGCAAAAATTCTTTATCTTCGCATATCGTTTTTCCTTCATCGTCCGATAATTTTGCCACTGGTTTTCCGTTGACGCTTTGAAGTTTCATTACTATATTAAGAGGTTTTGCGACTGGCTTAAAATCGTTCATAATGAAAGTTCCTATTCCGAAAGTCGCATTCGTTTGATTTTTAAATTCTTTATATATTTTATAAGCCTTGTCAAAATCCAAACTGTCGCTGAATAATAAAGTTTTCGTCATAGGATTTATTCTTAATTTTTTATAATGATTTATAACTTTATAGCCCCATTCTATAGGATTTCCAGAATCATGTCTTATTCCATCGTAGAGTTTTGCAAAATATAAATCGAAATCTTTTAAGAATTTATCCGTTCCCAAAGTGTCCGACAAAGCTATTCCCAAATCGCCTCTATATTCATTAACCCAAGACTGAAGCATGAATTTTTGACTCTCGGCAAGTCGCACTTTATCCAGAGCCTGCCCGACTTGATAATATTCATGAGCGTTCGTTCCAACGGCGAGTATATCGTATTTTTTTGCAAAATAAACATTGCTCGTTCCGACAAAGCATGATTTCGGAATTTTTTTCTTCAAAATATTTATAACCTTATCCTGCCATTTGAAAGAAAATCTTCTTCTCGTTCCAAACTCGGAAAATTTAAATCCGTTATTTTCTTTATGCATCGGAATCAATTTATTTTCAATTTTTTCGATTAAATTTTTTTCGCCCTGTTTATAAACCAAATCTTTTTTATTTTTTTTAATTACCGAATAATGATAATATATTTCGCTAATCATAGACAAAATCGGAATTTCCCATAAAATAGTTTGATACCAAGGTCCTTCGATTTCAACTGTGAGTTTATTATTGTCGAATAAAGCTTTTATATGCTCTTCCAAAGGTTTATATAATTTTAAGAATTCTATATAATCTCTTTTTATAAATCTTAACGAAGCCAAATAATCAAGTTCGTCTTTTTCAAAATGTATATTGCAAAAATTTTTTATCTGTTTAAGTAGTTCCTCATGCATTTCGTAAGTCCAGTCTAAAATATTTCTGCTTTTGAAAACATATCGAACCCATACATTTGAAAATTGCCTTAAAGCGCATTGCTGCATAGTGAATTTATATAAATCCGTATCGAGTAAACTAATTATTATAGGTTGCATAAAAAATCCTTTAGCTTTTATCATTTTTATCGTTTCTGCTTATGATTTTTGAAATTTTATAAAGTCTATATATTCCCGAAACGAAACCGAAAAATATTCCTCCTATAAGAAACCATGGAGCGCTTCCAATTTTTTTATCGATATAATATCCTACGAAACCGAGTCCCAATATCATGCTTGCAAATTCGATTCCAAGCGAAGCGTATTTTATGCCGTTTTTTAAATCTTTATTATCCATAGTTTTTTCTTTTTTATCATTAATTAATTAAACGAAGTAAAAATTAAAGGATTCGCGTTTGCCGTAGCGAGCGTTAATTCGTATTCCAATATTCCCGTTTTTGCGCTTCCTATAATCTCTCCTTTCTTCAAATCTTTATTTTCCGAAACCAAAGATGTTGCGAGTCCTCTATAAGTCGTTATAATTCCAAGTCTATGATAAACAACTATCGTAAAACCATCGTTATTATTATAAGTTATGCTATGAACAGTTCCCGCGGCGGCGCTTCTTACCAAAGTTCCAGCTATAGTTTCAAATCCGATGCCTTTAGAGTTTAGAGAATTTTTTTGATAAGGCACTGAAATAACGGCGTATCTTGAATCTATTGGCAGAATCGAAGGAATAGATTCCAAAGATTTATTTTTTGAATTTATATTAGCTTTCAATTCTTCCAAATAATTTTTCACGCTTTCAAACTCTTCCGCTCTCGCGTTTATTATAGCCGCTTTATCTATTAATTCCGCGTTTGTATAATCCGCATAATTCGTATAATCGCTTTCTCCGTTTTTGGCGTCTTTAGTAAGTCTAATCATATTCGTTCTATAATTATAATTCGTAACGAAAGAATTAAATAAATCTTCAAAATAACTTACCTCGTCAAGTCGGTTGCTATAGCTTCCTTCCAATGTTTCCACTTTATTTGCGACTACGGTATTTTTTGTCAAATAAGAAAAAGCTACCAATAACGCGGCGCAGATAATAACGGAAAGTATGATAATCGAAAATATGGATAAAGACACGGTTATGGTTTTCTTTTTTGAATGAGGAACGAACATAAAATATAATCTTTTGGATAAAATATTTTTTAATCCTTCCAGTCTTTCCGAAGATTTAGATTTTTCTTCCGTTATATATTTGTAATTTCTTTTTTTCTTTTTATTTTTATAAACTTTATACATACGATTATTTTAACTATAATATTAAATTTTATCAATATCAATTAATATATATGTCGGTTAACGCTTCGTATATTTTTGTGGATATTTCTTTTAATGCCTTGTTTCCGCCGAGCTTCCAATCATGAATAAATCCCGCTTCAACCATAACCGAAGGCACATCTTTAGAAAAAGAATTTTTATTATATATAAACTCGAATTCATCTCCCAATACTATTAATCCTCTTATTGCAATTCCTTCTTTTAATAAACTGTTTCTATCGTAGAAAGTCCAAACGGTCTCGGGAATATATCTGTCGTAAGCTATCGTGGGAGAGATTTTATAACTTTCTTGCATTCTTTCGGATATTTTTCTCGCCACTTGCATTGAAGCGTTAAACTCTCCGTTATAAGGACTAACTATGACATGAAAGCCTTCCGTTTTCGCTCTTCTGCTTATATAAGGCATATAATCGAAATGCAAACTTAAAAGCAAATCAAAATTATTTTCTATGGCGTAATTTCTAATCGCGTATAATTCTAAAATCTGATATCTCGCCATATTCGTATCTCTATAAGTATTTTCGGCTTTAGCTCCGTATATTCCTAAAAGTTTGCCGTAATTATTCGTCATATATTCTTTTATAGGTCTTGAATAATAATCTCCTTCTCTGCTTAAAAAATATTCAAATCTGCTGTCTTCGTCCAATATTGCGGTTAATTGTTTGGCAAGTCTTAAAGTCATATAATATTCGTATCCGAGCCATCCCATACTTCCTTTGGTTACCGCGTTATGTCCAGGGTCTATCAATATTCTAACTTTATTGCTTTTCGGTTTAATATTATATTTTTTTTGAACTTGTAAATCGTCTTTATTGCTTCCCGATTTTTCCGCTATATTGTTATTTGCGGTTATTATCAAAGAAGAGAATGCCAATATTATAAGCGCAGCCAAAACGGATGCAAAAACTATAAAACGATTTCTATTTTCCATATATTATTTTAATATTCGGATTTGATTTTAATAAATTTATTTAAAAAAACGCTTGACAAATTTTTTGAATATGTTATTATTTAGGAGTGTTGTATTGTGGGTTTCTTTAAGCCCAGTAGAATTTGGGGATGTCGCACGGCATCCCTTTTTTAATCTTCTTATGTATAAAAAATAAAAAAGTGGCAAGCCTAAAAAAGACATGCCACTTATTTCACATTGTATAATATAATTTTCTCTTATCTAGAAAACTTTATCTATTTTATAATTTTTTGTCCAATTATAACGAGAGTCCTTTAAATTTACCTTTGAACTTGTCGTTATAGTGGATATTCTATTTATCTCTTTTTGCGCTGGTATAAAGTAGAAAGTATAGCCTCTGAAACCGTCACCTTCTCTAATAACATCTCTTATAGGTTTTTGATATAAGATTTTCAATACATCGCTTGGCACTCTATGAAGAGCATACCATTCGGAGATTTTATTTCTTAATCTATTATGCTGAATATCGCTTCCGTTATAATAAGCTATATCCATTGCAAATTGAGTATAATTTTGCTGAGTAACTTCTACATTCAAAACCATAACTTCCAATTCTCCAGATTTTCTTCCGCTCATAAAGAATTTAATTCCCAAATCGTTTCCTACTTTAGACAAATCTGTCAATACGGTTTGATAAAGTCCTCCAACCGTTCGAGTGCCTTTTCCTACAGTCCACATATCGTTATGATTATAGAAAGTAATTACTCCTCCTACTAATTTCTTAAGCAAAACATTTGGATATTTTTTATGATAAATATTAAAATCTTTATCGAAATAATAATAATCGTTGTCTTTTTTGAAATTAGCCTCAACCCAAGGATTATATCCATTCTTAAGGAAAAAATCCACATTATCGCCTTTACCTTTAGCATCTATTTGGTCTTTCCAAAGCTGCATCAAAGTATCTTTATCTTGATGACTTACAGTTACTACATTTCCAACGCCCGCAAACGGAACATATACTTCGTAATAAGTTCCTCCGTCAAATCCTTCGGGGCTATTCGGATAAGTAGAATCTGGAGTTGGTTCCACAGGGTCAGGGTCGGTAGGATTATTATCTGGTAAATCGCTATCGTCCACAGTAAATGTAAAATCATTCACTTCGGTAGGTTCTGCTTTACAAGAAACTCCTACTATTATAATAGCAATTAGCAAACTTATAAGTATAAATAATCTTTTGTTATTCATAATGTTCTCCTTAATTTATTTAATCGAGGACATGGCTTGCATGCCCCGACTGAAATAAATAAATTTTTTCTTAATCTAAAACCTTTATTACCATCTGTCGCCTTTAGACCATTTATATTTAGGGTCGGTCAAATCTACGGAACTTTGAGATGGAGTGGTTTCTCTATACCTTGCTATTTCCGCTTGTCCAGCGCTGAAATAATACCAGCTTGCATTGTCAATATCTCTTAACTGTTTGTAAGTCGATACTTTCAAAACCGTTTCTGGAGGTCTAAGTTCTGAATACCATTCTTCTCTTTTTGTTTTAAGTCTAATATCGTAGTTATCGCTTCCGCTATAATAAGACAAATCGCAGCCGTAGAAAGTGAAATTTACTTTTGAAACTCCGACATTCATAATCACAATTTCCAAATCGCCAACTTCTCTTCCGTTCATAAACAAATAAACGCCTTCGTCATTATCTACAGGACTCAAATATTCGTATTTAGGCATCTTGTAAGCCGTTTTATAAAGCCCGCCGACTACTATAGTTCCTTTTCCAGTTGGATATAAATCCGTATGATTGTAAATTGTCATAACGCCGCCAACTAATTCTTTTAATATAAATTCGGGCCATTTTTTATGACGAATATTAAAATCGGCGTCAAAGAAATAGTAATCGTTTCCTATTTTTAAGTCGCCTTCGGCTTTAGTGTTCCTCTTATTTCTTAAGAAGAAATCGTAATTGTCGCCTTTTCCTTTAGCGTCCATTTGGTCTTTCCAAAGTTGAGTCAAAGTGTTGCTATCCATATAGCTTACGATGGCTCTATTCCATTGTCTTTCGCCATTTTCGTTATTGTAATAAACGCCCGCAAATGGAACATACACTTCGCGGTAAGTTGCGTCATGCCAATTTCTTGGACTATTAGGATAAGTCGACTCTGGCGCTGGTTTACCATTATTAGTGGTAGGATTGTTTTCTGGAAGCTCGCTTTCGTCTACAGTAAACGATTCTTCCGCTTCCGTAGGTATGTCGCCGCAAGAAATAATTCCTGCAATACCGATAAGAGCTATAACCAAAATTATAGCAATGTGTTTGAGTGAGAATCTTTTAAACATAATTAACTCCTTATAATTTTTATTTGAGGATTTTCTCCCCATTTGTTATTTTGTTTTTATTAAGGTTTTCTCAACCCCTTACAGTATAAGTATAGTAAATTTTATAATAAATGTCAAGCAAGTATTATATTTTTTTGTCAAAAAAAAAAAAAAAAAATAAGAAATTTACAAAAATTAAAAAATTTATGAAAATAAGTTAACATAAAATTTAATTTTTTAATTCAATTTCAAACTTTTTATTTTCTTTATTTCCAAACTTACAAAAATTATCGTGACAATTAAAGCGATTCCGTCCGCTATCGGACCCGCATACATCAAACCCTCAATTCCAAATATTCTTGGAAGTATAATAATGAGCGGAAGTAAAAATATTAACTGCCTTGTCATCGCTATGAAAGCTCCTTTGATTCCCTTTCCAATCGAAGTAAAGAAAGTTCCCGATACGGGCTGAACTCCGTTTACTATCATAAGCGACATATAGATTCGCATATATCTTTCGGCAAAATTAAAATAAAGTTCGCTTCCATCTCCGAAAATCGAAACCACTTGACGAGGAAATATTTGAAAAATTAAAAACGATATAAAAGCTATTATCGAAGTTATAGTAACCGTTAGTTTGTAAGTTTCTATAACTCTGTCGTAATTTTTAGCTCCGTAATTGAATCCTAAAATCGGCTGACTTCCCTGTCCGCTTCCAATTATAAAAGCCATTATTAGCATATTTATTTTTGCAATTATTCCCGAAACCGCCAAAGGAATATTTCCGCCGTATATCGATTTAGCGCCGTAATAACTTAAAACATTATTCATTGTTATTTGAACTACCATCATGGAAAATTGATTTATTCCGCCCGAAGCTCCGAGAATAAAAATCTTGCGAACATTTTCCGAATACAAAATAAAACTATATCTATTAAAAGTAATATTCTTAAAATTAAAAACATATCTTAAAGTTATAAAGAAAGAAATAAACTGTCCGATTATCGTGGCAAGCGCCGCTCCCGAAATTCCCAGATTAAGATTAAAAATAAAAATCGGGTCCAATATCATATTTACTATCGCTCCGATTGAAACGGAAAACATAGCGTATTTTGGGCTTCCGTCCGCTCTTATTATATGACTCATTACCGTTGAAAATACGAATGGAAGAAAACCAATAGAAGTTATGCTCGTATAATCTATTGCATATTGTAAAACATCTGGAGTAGCTCCGAACATAATCATAAATTTTCTAACGAATATTTTAACGACTATTGAAAATATTAAACTAAATGCGATTGCCAAAACTATAGTATTTCCTATTATATCGGCGGCTTTTTTCTTGTTTCCCTGTCCTAAAGAAATGCTATAAATAGAAGCTCCTCCCAAACCTAAAAATAAAGAAATCGACACGCATATTGTAGTGAGAGGGAAAGCTACATTTGTGGCGGCGTTTCCGTATATTCCAACTCCTCTTCCTATAAAAACTTGGTCAACAATATTATAAAGCGAACCGACAAGCATAGAAATAATGCTCGGCGTGGCATATTTAAAGAGCAATTTATGGATTTTCTCATAATATAGCGGATTGGAAGTTACATTATTCGCATTGTTATTAATAATAATATTTCTCCTTTAATCTATTGGATAATAATTAAATATTATACCATTATATTTTGTAAAATCAATTTTTATTTCTAAACATATTTTCAAATATTGAACTATATTAAAACAAATCGCTATACGCATAAGAAACAAAGTTTATTTTCTTTTACTTACATAACCTTTAATAATTTTTCCATTTTTAATAATTCTAATATATAATAATTCTAAATAATAAAACTAATCGAACGGAGCAAATATGAATTCAAAATTTAAAATAACTTTTTTATTATTCTTTTTAATTTATTTTCAAATATTATATTCCAGCGATATTTTTCTTTCAAAAAGAAGCGGCGAATATTACGATAATTTTGGTAGAAAACTTACGATATATAATTTCGGATACGGAATTTTTGAAGAAAAAGGCGTTAAATCAGAAAGTTTCAAAATCGGACAGCCTCGAAGTGTAGAAACAAATTATAAATTTACTATGGTTTTCGGCGGCAGATATTATGCAAACACATATTTATATTTTACGGATAAAAATAATTGCATATTGGTAATAAACGGTTATTTAAAATATTATTTTGAAAAGAATTAAATTTATTAAAGTAATTAACAATAGCTTTTTAAATTAATTATGCTATAATAAAACGATAGGAGATATTATGCCAAAAACCGTTATGATGAAAATAGAAATTGACGATAAAGTAAAAAAAGATGCCGATAAACTTTTTAAAGAATTAGGTTTGGATACGAATACGGCGATTAATATATTTTTAAAACAATCTATAAACAAGCGGGCAATTCCCTTCAGAGTAAAAAATGAAGAACGCAATTTTTATAATGAAAAAAATGTTAAAATATTAAAAGAAAGATACGACAAACTTCATTCCAAAGATAAAAATAGCATAGTATTTAATAATTTATAAATTACTTTCGGATATATTCGTTAACTTTAATAATTTCTTCAAAAGTCCTATTTTCAAATCATCGTTTTTGTGGACGGGAACGGATATTCTTAAATCGCTTCCATATTTGATATAATGCCGTTAATTCTTGCGAGCGTCCATCCATTGCGCTCTAATATTTTGCAAAATTCTTTACCGCTTACGGATTTCATAAAACGACTTCAATAGTTTTTACAATATTGTTTTTAGAATATTTTTCTATATCGACAGACAAGCAACCTTCTATTGCCTCTTTAATATTATTTTCCAATTCTTCCATAGTTTCTCCTTGAGAAAAACAACCTTTAATACTTGGAACTTCAGCCCAAAGTCCGTCTTTATCTTCATGGACAATAACTTTAAATACCATAATAAAACCTCTATATACAAAATTATATTATAATAATCGAAAAATCAAGTATTATTTTAATTTCCGTTTTCTTATCGAATTTAAGAACAAATTTAAACCGTCATCGCCTTAAGGAGCACATCGTGGGCGAGCCTAACTTGTGAGGCGTGGCAATCCAAACCGAACAATATAAATCAATCTCAATAAATAAAATAATAGAAATTATATTTTGACAAATAAAATTATTCTGTTATAATAATATTTATGAAGAATAACAAAGGCAACATTGTAGTTAAAAAGTTAAACGATTACTTTATTCGTTATTTTTTTGGGTTGGAAGGAGACGAAGATTTATTATTAAGCTTTATTAACGCAATAATGATTGATTCAAATTTTGCAACTTTTGTATCGGTAGAAATTATTAATCCATTCAATTTATCTGAAAAAGCGAATAATAAAGAAAGTATCGTAGATTTGAAAGCCGTAACCGAAGATGGAACTATAGTAATAATTGAAATTCAAACTTATTCCACAAAGAATTTTTTTGAACGAACGCTTTATTATTGGAGTAAAAATTATTCAAGCACTTTAAAGAAAGGCGAAGATTATCCTGGATTAAAACCTGTTATAAGCATAAATTTAATTGACGATATTTTATTTGATAAGAGCGACAAAAGAATGCATACTTGCTATTTACTTAAAGAAAAAAATAGTAATAAAATTTTAACCGACCACATCCAGTTGCATTATGTGGAAATTCCAAAATTCGATGAAAATGCAAACATTAAAAAAGAATTAAAAAATTGGATTTTATTTTTGAAATCAAACAAGGAGGAAGACATGTCCCAATTATTAAAAGAAGACACAATTTTTGAAAAAGCAATGAAGAAGTATAATTATTTTACCGACAATAAGGATTTGCTAAATGAATATGATAAAAGAGAAGCTTATTTGTTTTATCAATCAAGCCTAATGCGAGGCTCAAGAAAAGATGGCTTTGAAGAAGGAATAAAAGAAGGCATAAAAGACGAAAAATATTCAATAGCTAAAAGTTTAAAAGCTTCTGGACTTGATAATCAGTTTATATCAAAACATACGGGTTTAAGTATTGAAGAAATTCACAAACTATAAATATTTGGTAAAAATTTATTTGTTTGTTTATAAATTAAAAATAAATTAAAAAATTGGATTTTATTTTTGAAATCAAACAAGGAGGAAGACATGTCTCAATTATTAAAAGAAGACACAATTTTTGAAAAGGCAATGAAGAAGTATAATTATTTTACAGACAACAAAGATTTACTCAACGAATACGACAAACGAGAGGCTTATTTATTTTATCAATCAAGCCTAATGCGAGGCTCAAGAAAAGATGGCTTTGAAGAAGGCATTAAAGAAGGCGAAAAAAATAAAACAATCTTATTGGCAAAATCAATGAAAAAAGAAAATATTGATATAAAAACTATTAAAAGAATTACGGGCTTAACCATCAAAGAAATCGAAAAACTATAATATTAATTAAATTACCGTCATTGCGAGTGTGAGCGAAGCAATCCATTTTTACAATATTATTTATAATTATTGGTTAAAATAAAATCTAATAATCCTTTACCAAAATTAGTAAGTTTAACTATGTCAAATGGTCTCGCTCCTAACCTATTCATACCATCGTCATATAATAAAGATTTTGAAATTAAATTTTGAGTATAGAATTTATATTTTTCATCGCTTAAATTAAACTTATTTTTTGTTTTAGAAATATTTTCTGTTAATTTTTTAATAT
>NZ_JBNMIZ010000075.1:0-11549 GCF_050873525.1 Brachyspira sp.
ACTTTCTTTATCAAAGAACAATTTTTAATTAAAATATTAGCGTCTCCACTCGCAATAGATGAAGACACTAATATATTTTACTTTTTAACCTATCGTAATCGCCGAGCCTTTATTTACTCGTCATTGCGAGCGTAAGCGAAGCAATCCAAATAGAATAGATTACTTCGGTTTTTCCAAAACCTCGTAATTACAATCCTTATAACCGAAGACTTAAGTCTTCGGTTAAGTCAACTTAAAGAGCAGGAAGATACCAAGTAACTCCCGTAGTTCCATTAAATACTAAACTATTTGCAGACTGCGTAGTTTTAAGCGCATCGCCTATTTCCGCTTCAAAATACCATTCGAGGTTTTTGATTGGCGTAATATAGATTTCAGCGTAAACATTCCAGCCCAAACCGTAAACTTCTTTAACTTTTTCGGAAATATGTCCCACTTGAACTATTTGCAATCCCAATTCAGGTTCTAAATAAAGTGAAACTATATCGCTATTAGCAGTCAAACCTAAACCTGTCATTAATTGTAAATCCCAAGCGTTTTGTCCCCAAGTTGCAGTTCCACCATAAGTAGAACTATAAGTTGCCATAGATGTAGCCGCATCATCAAGAACGCCAAGCGCGGTTACATTTCTTTGACTATGATATTTACCTAAAGCGCCGTTATAAGCCAATTTAACAATAGGTTGAAGAGAAACTTCTTCCACCATTGAGCCAAAGTAGAATCTCAAATCGAATCCGAATGATTCCGCAACTTTTCCTTTATCGGTAGTATCGCCAGCTTTTAAATTATAACTGTAATTACCGTATTTGAGATACAATCTAACTTGAGGTAAAACATCGAGTCCGCTATAATATCTGAATTGAGCATTCAAACTTACGGCGGTTAAGCTTCCGCTAAATGTATCTAATTTATCCGTAAGGTGAAGCACTTGAATCGGAATTGCCATTCTGAAAGCGTTATCCAAAGCGTTCAAAACCAAAACTGGAGTATGAACTACGGCTTCCACTTTTTTAGGCTCGGTTTTGTTATTATATCTGTCCCATCTGTTTCCGATTGTAGCGTTATAACCTACGCCGATTCCTATTAAGGAAGAAGTATAACCAATTCCCATTGAGATTGTAGGGCGGAAGTTATAATAATCTCCCGTGTCGCGAATTAACATATCGCCAAAACTTCCTCTTCCGTCATTGTGGAATCCGAAAGTTCCTTTGATTGTGTCATTTCCGAGCGTGAAGCCTAATTGGTCTAATTTAGCTTCAAATCTGTTTCCATCGGTTAAGAAAGTTATCCAATCGCTAACTCCGTAAGAACCGAACGCTTGCATGCTTGCTACCGTGAGCAAAGCTATTACTGTTAGAAAAATCTTTTTCATCTTTTCTTCTCCTATTTTTAGATTTTTGTTTTTAAAATTTTTCTATTAAATAAAAAGCCGCTATTAAAATTATTCCAAAAACCGAAAATAAACTTTCCGCCATAATCATTGCGAGAAAATAAATCATTTTTGCGAGCGATAAACCCGTAATTGCAACCGACAAATTCGTCATTGCGAGACTTCGTAAGAAGTCGTGGCAATCTCCCGCCAATCCGATTATTTCCATTACGGCAAAAATATTTATTATAGTCAAAGGCATAATTTTCATTACGACTTATTATTTCAAAATTAAATGCATCGAAAGAAAATGCATAATTAAAAATTGCAAAATTATTTTTTATTGTCATTGCGAGACTTCGTAAGAAGTCGTGGCAATCCACACTAAATAGATTACTTCGGCTATCGCCTCGTTCCCATAGGACGCCTTCGGCGAATGATGGACTTTCCAAATACTGCGAAAATGTTTTTACTAACGAATTGCGAATTCTAAACGGAGTTGTTTTTCGCTGAAAGCGGGCTTTAGCCTTGTCTTCTTTTTGACAAAAAGAAGTCGATTTTTGACGACTGTCCGCCTTTGGCGTGGTTCTTTTTTCTCGGTAGAAAAAAGAACAGAGATTTTGTTTTTCTTTTATAAAAGAACTTATTTTTGCAAAACCAAAAACGGCACTTAAAAAATTAACTGCCTTAAAAAATTTCGATATATAAAATTTAAAATTATTCTTTAGAAGATAATGGTGGTATGCGTTGCGTTGCGTTGCGTTGCGTTGCGTTGCGTTGCGTTGCAAATGCACATACAGTATTGTAAATCAATGTAATTTTCATATAAGTTTTCTCACCAAGTTATTTTTATTAAACATTTAAATATTGATTAAATTATACAATATTTAAAAAATTAATCAAGTCTTTATTTGGCTTACAGCCCGCTTTCGCGTCAAAATATTAATTAATTGCAATCATTATACAATCTTTTAAAATAATGTCAACAATTAATTTATTTTTTTAACATTGATTAATTAAACAATATTTTATAATATTTAAAAATTTTTGTCAAAGGGTTAAATAAAAAAATTTTAAAATTCATTGTCACAAATAAAACAGCTATAACAAACCTCAATATAGAAAAATATTAAAAATCATGTTATCATGTTTTTATCTTAACATTAAAAATAAAGTTAAATAAATTATGAAAAATATCGCTATACTCGGAAGACCAAATGTGGGAAAGTCCACTCTTTTCAATAGATTAGTCGGAAGAAGAAAATCTATAGTCGATTCTACGGCGGGAGTGACAAGAGATATAAGCGTAGAAAAAATTTATATTGACGGAATAGAATTCAATATATTCGACACGGGCGGACTGCTCGATATAAGCGAAGATATTTTAAATGAAAAAGTGAGAGAGAAAGCTTTGAAAACGGCAACGGAAGATTCCGACATACTTTTATTTTTGGTTGACGCTCATCAAAGCCATCCAGACGACAGACATTTTATAAACGCAATAAGAAAAACAAATAAACCTATAATACTTGTCATTAATAAAATTGACGCTGATTCGCATAATCAATTAATAAACGAATTCTACTCACTCGGTATAAAAGAAATGGTTGGAATAAGCGCCGAACATAATAACGGAATAGACGATTTGAAAGAAAAAATTTTAAATATATATAAAAGCCTTGATAAGAAAGAAAATGAAAAAATAATTAAAAATTCGGAAAATGAAAATTTAGAAGAAATTACTTCAGAAGAAAATAAAATAAATATAGCCATAGTAGGAAAACCGAACGCTGGAAAATCCACTCTTCTAAATACTTTAATCGGAAAAGAAAGAAGCATAGTTTCAAATATCGCGGGAACTACAAGAGACCCGATAGACGAAACTTTTAATTTTAACGGGGACAATATTTGTTTGATAGACACGGCGGGAATAAGAAAAAAGAAAAATGTAAATAACGACATCGAATATTACAGCGTAAACAGAGCGATAAAATCAATCGAGGCTTCGGATGTTTGTATATTGATGCTCGATGTATTCGAAGGTTTAACCGAACAGGATAAAACTATAGCAAATTTGATAATTGAAAGAAAAAAAGGAATCGTAATTGCCTCAAATAAATGGGATATAAGAGAAAAAGGAATAACTTGGAACTATTATCAAAATTATATGAAAGAAACTTTTCCCGTTTTGAATTATGTTTTTTACGCGAGAGTGTCGGCAACGAGAAAAAAAGATGCCGAAAAACTTTTATCTTTGGCGATTAGAGTGGCTAAAACGAGAAGACAGAAATTTGAAACTCATTCGCTTACCGAAACTTTTGTTAGAGCGACAAGAGAATATACGATAACGGCGGGAGGAAATCCTTTTAAGATTTTTTACGCGACTCAAACGGGAATAAATCCTCCAGCTTTTGCAATATTTTGCAATCATCCTCAAAAATTAAATTCTCATTATAAAAGATATTTGGAAAATAAATTTAGAGAGATTTTCGATTTTAGAGGAACTCCGATAATTCTTAATTTCAAAAAGAGAAGCAAAAAAGAAAGTTAAATTTTAAAATAAATAAAATATAAAAGAGAGGTAAAAATGAATATAACGATAAAAATAATTATAAGCGTCCTAATATCTTATTTAATCGGAGCGATTCCGTTTTCGTTTATCATTGGAAAAGCGAACGGGCATGATGTAAGAAAGGAAGGAAGTAATAACCCGGGCGCAAGCAATGTTTTAAGATTATGCGGGAAAAAAGCGGGAATACTTGCATATTTCTGCGACATTGGAAAGGGAATAATTGCCGTTTTGATTCCTTCGTTTATATTGAACGGGCAGAATAATATTTTAATCGTATGCGGAGTGGCGGCTATAATCGGACATGTATTTTCAATATTTTTAGGTTTCAAAGGCGGAAAGGGAGTTGCGACAAGCGCGGGAACTATGTTTATGCTCGCTCCCGTAAGTTTGATTATTACAATGATATTTTTCTTTATAGGTTTATTCGCTTCAAAAAAAACTGTCGCAATTGGAAGCACGGTTGGAGCGATAATGTTTCCGATTGTTTTAAGCATTTTATATTTTAAGATTAATTTTTTATACAGAATATTTTTTAATATAGATTATAAATTCCTGCTTCCGATAACGATACTTTTGGCTTTATTTATAATCGTTAAACATATACCAAATTATAAAAGATTATTAAAAGGCGAAGAAAATAGTTTTTCAAAAAAATAATTTATAGTTAATTTATAATCAATGAAAAACTTTTTAATCGCCTATTTTATTTTTCTTTAATAATTTTAATAATATAATTTAAATTTATTTTCCGAATACCGCCTCATAATCTTTTTTAAATTTTTCTATTCCCTGCTCGGTTAAAGGATGTTTAGTCATCTGCTCAATAACATTATAAGGAACAGTTGCAATATCCGCTCCCGCCAAAGCGCATTCGGTGACATGTATAGGATGTCTAACGCTTGCGGAAATTATCTCCGTGTCAATATCATGCGTTGCGAAAATATCGGCTATCGTTCTTATAAGTTCGAGTCCGTCCGTTGAAATATCGTCAAGTCTTCCCAAAAACGGCGAAACATAAGTAGCGCCCGCTCTTGCGGCAAGCAAAGCCTGATTGGCGGAAAATATTAAAGTGACATTCGTTTTTATTCCTTCTTTCGATAAAACTTTAACCGACTTCAATCCTTCTACAGTCATAGGAATTTTTACAACCATGTTTTTATGAATTTTGGCAATCTCTCTCGCTTCGATAATCATATCTTCCGCTTTCACGGTAGTTGCCTTAACCTCGCCCGAAATGGGACCGTCAACTATGGAAGTAATTTCTTTAATAACATCGTTAAAATTTTTTCCTTCTTTTGCTATCAAAGACGGATTTGTTGTAACTCCGCATATTACTCCCATATCGTTTGCTTTTTTTATATCTTCCACATTCGCAGTGTCAATAAAAAATCTCATAAAATCTCTCCTAATGATTTTTTAATTTTATTTGTTTTTATGAATTATATAACTTATAATAATTTAATCAATCGTTATTCTGTGTATTGCTTAATTTATATTGCTTCAATTCGTTTGAAATAACAAATTTTATTTATATAAAAATATTGGCTTATAAAAATCAACTTAAATTAATATCTTATATTAAAAAAGCGCTCCGCATAATAACGAAACGCTTTTACTTTAATTAAATTATTTTCTAATTTAAATTTTTTAATTTATGATTATCAATTTTCTATCCATATATCTGGTTCGAGAGTTTTATTTATCGCGTTATAATCGACTATATCAATTCCGTTATAATAGAATTTCAATATTTCTTTATAATCTTTTTGAACTTGAGCCATTCCGTAAGCTCCCCATTGACACATACCTACTCCATGTCCGCTTCCCTTTCCCGTTATTATTATGCCGTTGTCGATTTTATTTATCGTAAAATTAAGAGAAGGCACTAATTTTGGAGAAAGAACGCTTCTGAAATCTCGCGAAGATATATCATTATTGTCGATTTTTATATTCATAGCTTTTCCAGATTTTGGGTCCATAGTTATTCCTATATAAGATTTTTCATCCGCATTAACCGAATAATTTGCAAAATCGTTATTAAGTTCGTTATAACTTAAAGCGTTAGTCCAAGTTCTGATTTGAGCGTTGCAATAAGGACATTGAACTCCTTCCAAATAAGGCACTGCAGTTCCGAAAACATTTTTTGCGCTGTCGGTATGTCCGCCGCATAAAGCGCTGAAATATGTCGCTATCACTTTATCGTTATAAATCGCTATTTCGTATTTCGTTCTATCAACCGCCTGTTCAACCGTCCAGTTAATTTTTTCCTTTCCGTTATAAACTTGGTATTTTGTCGTATTATCCACATCGTAAGGAAGTTTATTATTATTTTTTAGTATATGAAACATCGCATAAGTTCTTGCCGCAACCGCTTGAGATTTCAAAGCTTCGATGGGCCAATCGGGAGACATTTCATGAGGCAAAACTCCTTTAACATAATCTTCAATATTGAGTTCGTTTATAACTATCATATCGCCGTTATAAGGAATAAATTTCAAAGAACCGTAATATTCTATTCCGTTTAGAGTGAATCCGTCTTCCGTTTCAAAAACTATTCCTTCTTTATATATCCCGACATCGTTTACTTTAAGCCCAAGTCTATGTTCGACAACCATAACTCTTTCGTTTGTCAATGCCGATACGATTTCGCTTTGATATTTATAATTGTAAGCTTTATAAGGTCCTTTAATATCGATTGTATAAGGCGCTTTTACTTCGGTTAAATGAACTTTTATCGTAGTCGCAAAAACCGTTCCGCTCATTATAAATAAAGAAGAAATTATAAATAGAGATTTTATTATTTTCATAATTTTTAATACTCCTAAAAGTTGATTTAAAATATAAATTTTAATATCAATATCGGAAATATTAAAAACTTACTTTAAAATAATATAGTAATTATTTTGGTGTGAATTTAGCGGCGAAATTTATTTTGACGATGTTTTGATAAGGAAAAAGTTGATTTTTACGGTCGATAGTTTGAAATGTCTTAATCCTTAAAATTATTATTTACCATTTTACATTCTGTAAATTTATCAAAAAGTTATTTCTAAAATTTTTTAGGTTTAAATTTTTTAAATTATGCCGTTGATGAATACTTATGAACATTAGTCATTAAACTTAATTTTATATAATTTCCAAAATGATTATATATTTCGTATAAATATTTTTATAAACGCTTTAATTATAAATTCCGATAATATAAACGATATTTTATCTTTATAATAATTTATAAGAATTTTTTATGCGAATTTAAGCGGCGGATTAATATGGATAGAAGTTTCTTTCATATATTTATTGAGATTGGAATTCCGACTATAGGAACTTTCATGGGTTTGGTCGGAATAATACTTTACGGCTATATTTATTTTAAATTATATGAAGAAAGTCAGTTAATAACTTTATTGATAGGAATTTTGGCTTTTATTTTTTCTGCTTTGGAATTTGCAAATATAATAATATCTCTTTCAAATCATGATAATCAAATTGCGTTTTATTTATATAGAGCCGAGCAGTTCGCTTTGTCTTTAACGATTTTCCCATGGTTAATATACGCAAAAAATAATTTGGAATTGAATAAAAATTATCACTGGACTTTGGAATTCCTTTATAATTTGGCGATATTTTTAGTGGCGATAATCATATTCGTGGGAATAATTTATTCGGACGCTTTCATTTCAAGGACGGAAGCGATAGACACTTTAAACGAAACGATGGCAAAAAGCATAAAAATCAGAGGAAAAATAGGCGGTTTATACATATTCAGAGATTTTGTCGTAACATCTTATATGCTTTTGGTAATAAGCGCGTTTATTTACGATATAATAGTCAATAAAAATTACGCGAAAAATGTTCGATATTTAATTTTAACTTCTATAATAGCGATATTTTTCTTTGACGATTTTAACGGAATTTCAGTTTATCAGGGAAGAGGAGATTTTTTAATATTGAAAGATATTCCTTTTTCAAGAATCACTCTGGCTTATATAATTTATAATATCGTAATAATTCACTCTTCGATAAATCAGTTTATTTCGTCAATTTTCCGCAGAAGAAATAAACAGAGCTATAATTTTGAAGAAATTAAAGCGCAGGATACGGTTATAATAAATACGGCGTCAAACACTTCAAAAAAAATGCTCGAATTCAAAGACGATTTTCAAAAAGCGGTAAAAGAATTAACGGAAGATGTTTCAAGCGCATATTCTTCGGTTAGCGGTTTGAAAACGGATATAGCGAAAACGATTGATTCCATAAACGAATTTATCACAATAGAAAACTTTCAGGTAAACGATGCCAATTCCAATATTGAAAAGATTAATGAACTTATAGAAACCTATCCGAAATTAAAAGAAACTTCAACGGCTCAACAGACGATGCTTGAAAATTTAAGATTAAGTTTGGAGCAGTCAATCGAACAAATATACGATTTGCAAGCCGAAAGCGCCAGTATGCTCGATAAATTCTATTCTTTTCAAAAAGGAATCGATAGAGAAAGATTTAATATAGGGAACGAACTTAATAAATCTTCGGAATTGAGTCATTTGAATACGCAAATAAATAAAATCATAGCGTTTATGAGAAATATATCGGACAGAGCGAAAACTCTTGCAATAAACTCGGGAATTCAGGCTTCAAAATCGGGAGACTGGACGGATAGTTTTGCCACAGTTTCAAATTCGGTTTTGGAGCTTGCAACGGAATCTTCAGTAGTGTCGGAAAGAATGCAAAAACTACTTTACCAAATTGAAGATATTTTCAAAAGATTCAATTCTGCAACCGTAAATATAAATAATAACGCCACCGAACTAACGCAGGAAATATCCACTTATTACGATAAACTCACTCAATTCAATAGGACTATGGAAAGACAAAACGATTCCAATACGAATATTGTAAAAAATACGAATAAAATGTTCGAGTCCGTATCCGATATAAATCAAATAATAAAGAGCGAAGAAAACGATTTTATGAATATAAGACTCAGAATAGAAGAATTTAACAATTATATAATGGATATTTCCGAAAAAGCCGCAGAACAGAATACGGAAATAAAAAATCTTATGCGGGACATGAATAAACTTCTTGCCACTTCGGAAGATTTGGAATCGGTTAGCGGAAAATTAAATAATGAGAAAGAGCAGCTTATGGAATATTCCGATAATTTGGATAATATAATTAGAGAACATTCTAAAACGACATAAAGGGTTATTATGGATTTATTAACTACTTTTATATTAGGATATAACATTAATATCGCGGAATTATTAGTTCCCCTAATAAACTTGTCGGTAATGACAATATTTGCGGTCGTTTTTATATTATTGTCGAGGCGAACGAAAAGCTCCGTATATTTTATAATCGCCGTAACTTTGGAATTACTTTCTTTATATAATATCATATCGATTGTGATAATATTTTTTGAATTGTATAATTTGTTTCCAAATATAACGGCTAATTTATATATTTTCAATAATATACTAATTTTATTCAGCGTTTTGATAATGCCGCTTAATAACAGAAATTTTTTGAGCGATATAAAAGTCGTTAATAGAGTTAATGATTTTATTTTGATTCTAACTGGAATTTTGATTATCGTCCTTCTTGTAATAAGCGTGATAAATTTTGACGCTTTTTTTGGATTGAATACGAATCAGATATTTGACAGAGCGGGAAGCATATATTATAGAATCGCTCCAAGCGGTTTATTTTATCTTCTCAAAATGTATATAATATTATTCGTTTTCGCCGCGACTTTAATTCCCGTAATACTCGATATTATCTCTGGGCATAATGTGGCGATTAATGTCGTGTTTAATATTTTTAGCGTAATCGGATTATATTTAATATTTACCGATATATCGCTTTTCAAAACCGATGTTGGAATCAATTTTGACAGAACGGGACTTGCGATAACTTTATCTTATATGATTCGATTCATTGCGACTTTTTCAAGTTTTACAGTGAACGCTTTAACCGTAATAAATAAAGACAATGTTTTGGTAAGCAGATTAAAAAATAATTTGAATATACTTACGACAATTCATGGAATATCCGACAAATTAAACGCAATCGACAAAGATTTTATGGATTCTTCAATGTTCGTATTTGAAATAGACAGAGAAAATAAAGACGCTTTGGATATAATGAACGCAAAAGTGGAAAATATTTTAACTTCAAAAGAGAATCTTATAAAAACCAAAGAAAATAAGAATCAGCTAATAAAAGACGGAATAAGGTTCACGAGCGCCGTATTCAGCGTTTTTGAAACATATAAAAACAGACTTCAAGACAACTGCAAAGTTCTAAACGGAATAATCAAAAGAATAAAAGAATCGGATTTTTCAAATAACGAAATAAAAGAATTAAGTGAAGATTTGAAAAATATTAAAAACGATTTGCAAAAATCTTCCAAAAAATTTATAGAAAATATGCTCGAATATTCTTCTCAATTTAAAGACATAAGCGCGATAACGGGAGAGATTTACGAAACTATAGAATATATAAAAAATATGACGAATAAAACGAATTTGCTTTCTATAAACGCGGGCATTCAATCGACAAAAGCGGGAGTTTACGGAAGAAGTTTTTCGGTTGTGGCGAAAGAAATAGGAGTTTTGGCTACCGAAATTTCGATAGGAACGGAATCGCTTGAAAAAATCCTTATAAATATATTTTCTGGTTTGGTTATGGTTGAAAACGGCGCTTTTTATGTGGAAGAACATTGCAAATTGATAGAGAATTCGGTTAATGAAATAACTAAAGAAATTGACGATTATTTGAAAATCATAGAAGATAATTTGAGCGTTGAAAATTCCAATTTAGAATCGTTTGAAACTTTGGAAAAATATAATAACGAAATATTTAATATAGTGGAAGAGCAGAATAATATAGCGATTTATATAAAAGAAAATATAAACGCGATGCTCGATATTCAAAATTCTTTGAACTCGAAAATAGATTTTCAAAATCAGGATATAATAAAAATATTTAATAATTTTAATAATGTGATAAAAAACAGAGAGCGATTAAACGATACGATAAAAAAAGTCGGAAATTATTCTTCTTTGTCGCATACGAACATCGAGGCTTTGTCGAATATAATAAGCACGCATAAAAAGAAAAGCAGCATTACTTTCGCTCCTATAATAACTCTACTAAAAAGCAGTAAAATAAAATAATGTTTAATTCGGCGGATTTTGTTATAATAATAATTTTAGGTTTTATTTTCTTATACGGTTTTTATAAAGGCATAATTTCAATAACCGTTCCGATAATTGCGATAATCATAACTTTTATAATAGCTCCATTGATATATAATAATTTGTCAAAAATTTTTAATCATTCCGTTATATTAAAAATAATTTCTTTTATAGCGAGTTATTCAATAATTCGGATAATTTTATCGAAAGTGGAAGACAGCATAAAAAAATTATTGAAAATCATATTTTTGGGCTGGGTTGATAGACTGCTTGGAGCGATAGTTTTAACTTTAACCGCCTGCATAATAATCGCTTTTATTTCTTCTTTTATAATAATTTTACCGAAAGAAATTTTAAAACCAGAATATTCAAATCTTATTCAAAATTCTACGATTATAAATTTGATTTA
>NZ_JBNMIZ010000076.1:0-11541 GCF_050873525.1 Brachyspira sp.
TATCTATGAGTAATAATATTATTGAAGTAAAAAAGCTAAACGATTATTTTATCCGTTATTTTTTCGGACTTAAAGGAGACGAGGATTTATTATTAAGCTTTATTAATGCGATAATGATTGATTCAAATTTTGCAACTTTTGTATCTGTAGAAATTATTAATCCATTCAATTTATCTGAAAAAGCGAATAATAAAGAAAGTATCGTAGACCTAAAAGCCGTAACCGAAGACGGAATAATCGTAATAATTGAAATTCAAACTTATTCCACAAAGAATTTTTTTGAGCGGACTTTATATTATTGGAGTAAAAATTATTCAAGCACTTTAAAGAAAGGCGATGATTATCCAGAATTGAAACCCGTAATTAGTATTAATTTGATTGACGATATTTTATTTGACAAAACCGATAAAAGAATGCATACTTGTTATTTATTAAAAGAGAAAAACAGCAATAAAATTTTGACAGACCATATCCAATTACATTATGTGGAAATTCCAAAATTTGATAAAAATGATGACATTAAAAAAGAATTAAAAAATTGGATTTTATTTTTGAAATCAAACAAGGAGGAAGACATGTCTCAATTATTAAAAGAAGATACGATTTTTGAAAAGGCAATGAAAAAATACAATTATTTTACCGACAATAAGGATTTGCTTAACGAATACGACAAACGAGAGGCTTATTTATTTTATCAATCAAGCCTAATGCGAGGCGCAACAAAAGACGGATTTGAAGCGGGCAGACATGCCGAACAAATCTCAATGGCAATTGCAATGAAAAATAAAAATATGGACATTAACCTTATAAGCGAAATAACGGGATTAAGTATAGAAGCAATTCGTAAACTGTAACTATATGACGTATTATATAGAAAACGAATCTTTTTGAAAATATAGATAAAAAAGAAATTCCAAAGTTTATTAATTTATTTATTGAATTAAATTTAAATAAATTACATCAAATAACCGCCGCTTTCTTCCAAAACTTGAGCGTATTTTTTTACTCCCGCGTTTACAGTCATAAAACTTTTATTATAGCCCGCTTCTCTTAAAAGCGTTAAATCCGATTGAGTAAATTTTTGATATTTTCCTTTTAAGGCATCTGGAAAAGGTATATATTCAATATTCGATTTTGGATAAATTTCTTTTAACGCTTTCGCTATTTCCAAAAAACTTTCGCCTTGTCCAGTTCCGCAGTTAAATATTCCTCTTATTTTTTCGTTTTCAAAAAAGAAATTATTAACCGAAACGACATCGTCCACATAGATAAAATCTCTTAAAAATTTTTCGCTTCCCTCAAATATTTTCATATTCTCGCCCGATTTTATTTGATTGAATAAATGAAAAGCAACTGACGCCATTCTGCCTTTATGATTTTCCTGAGGTCCGTAAACATTGAAATATCTTAATCCCACAACTTGACTGTTTATTTTTTTCTCTTTCGCAAGTTTATTAACATATCTATCGAATTGATATTTTGAAAAAGCGTAAACATTTAACGGATATTCGTTTTCTTCTTTTTCGGCAAAACCTTTCTCTCCGTTTCCGTAAACCGAAGCGCTCGATGCGTAAAATAATCTAATTTTATTTTCAAGACAAATATGCAGAATATTTTTACTCGTTTCATAATTATTTTTCATCATATAATTTCCGTCCGTTTCCATAGTGTCCGAACAAGCGCCTTGATGAAAAATCGAATCTATTTTTTCTTTATGTTTATTTATAAAATCAATCGAATCTTCTTTGTCGATATAATCGCTAAATTTTATTCTATTCAAATTTTTATGTTTTGAAGCGTTTTTCAAATCGTCAATAATAATTATATCGTCAATTCCCAAATTATTTAATCCTTGAACTATATTAGAACCTATAAATCCCGCTCCGCCTGTTACTATAATCATAAAAAACTCCTTTATTTAATTATTTATTTTATTTATATTTTTTATAGTTTTTGTCGTAGAATATCCGTCCACAAAATCTATCAATATCGTTTCTTTTGCAAATTCTCTTCCAATAACATTTTCCAATTTATAATCTCCGCCTTTAACAAGTATATCGGGTTTCAAATTTTTTATCAATTCAAAAGGAGTGTCCTCGTCAAATATTATTACAAAATCTACGCATTCCAAAGCGGATAAAACTATCGCTCTGTCTTCTTCGTTATTTATCGGACGATTTTCTCCTTTCAATCTTTTAACCGAAGAGTCGCTATTCAAACCCAATATTAATAAGTCGCCCAGTTCTTTCGCTTTTTGCAAATATTCCACATGCCCGCGATGAAGAATATCAAAGCATCCGTTGGTAAATACGATTTTTAAATTATTATTTTCTTTTGAAATTTTATTTATAATTTCTTTCAATTCTTTTATATTAACAATTTTTTTATTTTTTTTATTCATAATAACTTCTTTAAAAATATTAAATTAATTTACTTAAATATTCTGCCGTTTCTTTTTGTCCGTTATTTATCGCGATATCCAAAGCGGTTTTTCCTTCTTTATTTTTAATATTTATATCGGCGTCATTTTCTATTAAAAGTTTAACCGTTTCCAAATCGTTAATTTTGGAGGCAAACATAAGCGGAGTAAACAGATTAAAATTTTTTGCGTTAACATCCGCTCCGTTTTTTATTAAATATTCTATTATCGAATGTTCTTTTGTGAGCGAAGCATAAAGCAAAGCGCTAAACATAGGCTTGTCTCTCAAATTAACATTAGCTCCGCAGTCCATCAAATATTTTGCAATTTCCGTTTGTTTTTCGGCGCATGCAAACATTAAAGCGGTTATTCCCGTTCGGCTTCTGTCGTTTAAATTCGCTCCGTTTTCAATTAAAAATTTTGCAATATCGAAATAACCTTTTTTAGCGCAAATCATTAATAAAGTAAATTTTGATTCTTCGTCTCTCGCGTCCGCTAAAGAATTATCTTTTTCTATAATTTTTTTTACTTTTTCCAAGTCGTTATTTTTCACATATTCTACTATTTCCGATATATTAGACATTTTTAAATTCCGTTATTGCCATTTATAAGATTCCACAAGCATAGTGGATATTGAAATGCAGGCGATTGCCCAAATCAAAAAGAAGATTACATTTTGAATATCAATCATTCCTTTTGTGAAATCCGAAAAATATGTCGTTATGGAAATTGCATTTAATATTCTGCTCGCTCCCGTAAACATTTCGCTAAGCCAGTTTATAATATAAGCGAATATTCCCATTGAAACTCCGAGTATCGCCGCAACCAATTGACTTTTTGAGATGCTTGTCGCTATTAATCCGAGTCCCAAAATAGCAGTTCCAAGCAAAAATAATCCCAAATAACCGCTGAATATTACTCCCATATCTGGCTTTCCAAATACCATAAGAAGAATAGGATAAACAAAAGTCATTATAAGCAAAGAAGCGTAAACAACCAAAACGGACAAATATTTTCCTATCACATATTGCAAAGAAGTTATAGGAGATGTCATAATAAGCTCGAAAGTTCCAGAAGCTCGTTCTTCGGCAATTAATTTCATGCATAATATAGAAAGAAATAATATCGTAAAAAATCCTATATTATACATTGTGTTTTCCATAACCGCCAATCTGCTATAATAAATTTCTATCGTAAAGAAATATCCCGTAAGCGCCAAATAAATAAATCCCAATATATAATATAAAGGAGAAACATAAAAAGATTGTATTTCCCTTGCGAATATAACATAAATATTTTTCATTATTTTTTACCTCTTAATTATTATCTTCTTTTGTATCGTTTGATTTTTCGTCCGAATTTTCGTTTAAATCTTTATTGTTTAAATCTTTTGAAACTATTTCGTCTTTAATATATTTAGACTTGTCAAAATCTTCGCTTTTCTTTTTATCGGTAAAATATATAAACACTTCTTCTAAAGTTCTTTCTTTAGCTCTGATTTCCAAAACTTCAAAATCGCTTTGAACCAAATGTTTAACTATAGCCCCTCTTATATCGTTTCCTCGCTCGCATTCGATTATAATAGAACCGAAATTATCCGTTTCCGCCTGAATGACTCCTTGAACTTCCCTAACGCAAATAAGCGCGTCTTCTACTCTTCCCGCGACTTTTAATTCGATATTCCCGCCGAGTATTTCTCTGTCCATCGCAGTTTTCAAGCCTTCGATTGTATCTTCCGCAATAAGCTCTCCGCTGTCTATGATTAAAGCTCTTTCGCAAGTATCTTCAACTTCGCTTAATATATGAGTCGACAATATAACCGTTCGAGTTCCGCCCAAACTTTTTATTAAAGAACGAACTTCAATTAACTGATTCGGGTCGAGTCCGCTTGTCGGTTCGTCCAATATTAAAACTTCGGGGTCATGTATTATTGCTTGAGCGATTCCCGTTCTCTGTCTGTAGCCTTTCGATAAATGCCCGATTATTCTATCTCTATATTTTGTGAGTCCCGTTATTTCAATGGTATTTTCCAAAGCGCTTTTAATATGTTTTCTTTCAATTCCTTTCAATTTTGCCGCAAATTTTAAATAATCGATAACCGTCATTTCGGTATATAAAGAAATATTTTCTGGCATATATCCGATTCTTCTTTTTAATTCTATAGGATTATCGTAAATTTCGTAATCGTCTAAATAAACATATCCGCTTGTCGCAGGCAAATAACCCGTAATAATTCGCATCATAGTGCTTTTTCCCGCTCCGTTCGGTCCCAAGAAGCCCACTATTTCGCCTTTATTTATCGTGTATGAAACGCCCTTCAAAGCCAAATGCTCTCCGTAATATTTAACAATGTTATCGACTTTTATCATTGACAGTCCTTAAAACATTTTATTTTTTATTTTCTTAATTTTTTTAAATTATTTTAATTATTAAATTTAATTATTTGATTGAAATAATATAACAGTAAAAAGTAAATTTATCAAGCGTTAAAGTAATAATTTAGTTGAATAAAGGATTGCATGTATTCGTTTTGTAATGACAAAAATCATAATTCGGTTAACTATATTAATAAAAAGTGGATTGCTCGCCACACTATGTGTGCCTTCGGCAACGCTCACAATAATAACAAATAAATTCAACTATTGCATTAACTATTTAAAATAAAAACAGTTTCCTCCATCCGCGACCCGTCAAGAACTAAAAAATTATTAATTTATTTCTTTGACAAATAAAACCATTATGTTATAATATATTACGAATAATTAATGAAGGATTATATTATGAAATTAGGTAAATTTCGTTTTGGCGGCGTGCATCCTCATGACAGTAAAGACACGGCTAATATAGCTTCGTCAAATTTGGAAAATCCTCCAAAAAGCGTCCTTATATCTATGGCGCAGCATATAGGCGCTCCCGCTAAAATCTTAAAAAATAAAGGCGATAAAGTCGAAAGAGGCGAAATTATCGGAGAGGCAAACGGATATGTTTCTGGAAATGTTTCTTCTTCGGTAACGGGTTCGGTGGCTTCGGTAGAAATAGCTCCTCCGCCTTTGGGAAGAGGCGCTAACGCTTTGCTTATCAATGTTGAAGCTAACGCGTTAAATCTGCCGTATTCGGAAAAATCAAATTTTATGTCTTTATCGGTTGAAGAAATGTCCGATAAAATCAAAAAAGCGGGCATAGTCGGTATGGGAGGAGCGACATTCCCTGCAAATGTTAAAGTTGACGGAGCTGCTAAAGGCGGATGCGACACTTTAATAATAAACGGTGTGGAATGCGAACCTTATATTACAAGCGATTATAGATTAATGCTTGAAAATACGGAAGATTTATTTAAAGGAATAGAAATATTAAGAAAAATAATTCCTTCCGTTAAAAAAACTATTATTGGAATAGAAGCGAATAAACCAATCGCTATAGAAGAGATGTCAAAAACGGCAAAAAATTACAATGTGGAAGTTGTGCCGTTAAGATTAAGATATCCTCAAGGCGCGGAGAAAATGCTTATTGACGCGGCGACTGGAAGAGTAGTTCCTGTAGGAAAATTGCCAATGGATGTGAATGTTTTAGTCGTTAATGTTGCCACTTTATATGCGATTTACGAAGCGGTTGCAAAAGATAAACCTCTTATGGAAAGAATGGTTACAATTTCTGGAGACGCGATAAAAGAACATAAAAATCTATGGATTCCGCTTGGAACTCCGATTTCTACAATAGTCGATAATTGCGGAGGATTGACTGCGGAAAATGTTTTAATATTAGCTGGCGGTCCTATGATGGGAGCGAGCGTTCCAAGTTTGGAGCAATGCGTAAATAAAGGAACAAATTCATTATTATTTTTTAATAAGGATAAAATGCCGAAAGAAGTGGAATATCCTTGTATAAAATGCGGAAGATGTTCTGACGCCTGCCCTCTTAAACTTTCCCCTACAGAAATCGCTCACACTGCGAAAGCAAAAATAAGCGAAAGATTAAACGATTTAGATATTGCGACATGTTTTGAATGCGGATGCTGTTCTTATATATGTCCTTCAAAAATTCCATTGGTTCAATGGATTAGATACGGTAAAGATTTATTAAGAAGATATTAAGGAGATAATTATGAATTTTTACACCGAATCGTCTCCTCACATAAAAGACGGAGATACCACACAAAAAATAATGTTAAGAGTTATCATAGCTCTTTTGCCCGCTATTATTTATAGCGTAATTCTATTTGGTTATAGAGTGATAATTTTATATTTGGCTTCGATTATAACCTGTGTATTATGCACAATAATAGTTAAAAAAGTTAGAAAAAGACCTTTACTGCCAGATTACGCTTCGATAATCACGGCTTTACTTTTGGTTATGACATTGCCATCCACCGCAACAGTTACAATGGTAGTTATCGGCGGAGTTATTGCGATAGTATTTGCAAAAGAAGTTTTCGGAGGTTTAGGTTCTAATGTATTCAATCCCGCTTTGGTTGGAAGGGCTTTTTTACAAGTCGCTTTCCCCGCTCAAATGACTATGTATCCCGTTCCTGAACGAGTTCCATTTTTAAGCGTATTTGAAAATATAGTTAAAAATTTGGATATAGCGGTTTCAGAAGCAACTCAATCTATAGAAGCTGTCGGCGCTTTAACTCATGCCACTCCATTAACTTTTATGAAATTTACTTATGCAAATGAAATAAGTTCTTCGTTAATCGAGCAGATAAAATTTGAATCTCATTATTATCTTCAAATGTTTTTGGGAAGCACGGGCGGAGCGATTGGCGAGACTTCATTTTTACTTTTGCTTATAGGCGGAATATTTCTTTTGATTACTAAAACTATAAATTGGAGAATTCCTCTTGGAATGTTTATTTCTCTATTTTTAGTAAGCCTTTTATTAAATTTAGCCATGCCGGGAAAATTTGCCTCTCCGATATATCAAGTTTTAGCTGGCGGTTTTTGTCTGGGAGCTTTCTTTATGGCTACCGATATGGTTACCTGCCCAACGAGTCCTCTGGGAGCTTGGATATACGCGTTACTCATAGGTTTGGTTCTTGCGATTTTAAGGGCTTTCGGTTCTTCGCCAGAATATACGATGTATTCAATTTTAATAGGAAATATGTTTATGCCTTTGATAGCTATACTTACTCGTCCGATGCCTTTCGGAAAGAAAGAAGCTATTAATATTCAAAAAACTCAAAAACAGGAAGGAGGAAAATAATGAAAAAAGAAGTTAGTTATAAAGCGGTTATTTCGGTTACAATTACGGCATTAGTGGCGGGTTTTTTACTCTCGTTTGTATTCTCTTCGTTTGAAAAAGATATTTTAGCAAATACCGAAAAAACTGTATTGGAAGGAGTCAAATCCGTTATAATTGGTTCGGATACGGTAGAAGGTCCTTTAACCGAAAATTCCACTTTCACATATTATATAGGAAAAAGGGAAGACGGCTCAATCGCTGGTTATGCGATTATTTCTTCCGCAAAAGGCTATAACGGAGAAAATAAAGTTTTAGTAGGTTTCGATGAAAATGCTGAAACAGTTACGGGGATAGTCATTACCGAACAGGCAGAAACTCCGGGACTTGGCGCCAGAATATTGGAAAGCTCTTTTAGAGAACAATTCAAAAATCAAAGTTCGATTGTTCCTCTTTCCATCGTAAAAGGAATAAAACCCGAAGAAGCAAGCGAAGGAGAGATAGCGGCAATAAGCGGAGCGACAATTTCAAGCACAAGCGTTGTCGATGCGGTTAATATAGCGAAAGACGAAGCGGTAAGTTTGTTTTTGAAATAAGTTTAATAATACTTCTTAATAATATAAAAGGCTCACATTAATTGTGAGTCTTTTTTATATTCTTAATATTATGATGTTTTTTGATTTTCAAAAGTTTTCATTTGAGAATAAATATTTATTAAGAATTCTTCCAGTTTTTTATTGTCAATATATCTTTTATCGTTTTTTATATCGTCTTCTTTGATTATAAAAATTTTAATTCCAACTTTATTCAATACTTCATTTTTTATAAAATCGTTTTCCATAACTCTTCTTTTCAATTCGGCGCTGTCTCCATAATGTCCGCCACCATGATATTCTATTACGGCTGCTGGTTTATGATAATTTTCGCCTGTTTTATATGTGAGAAGAAAATCACAGTAAAAATCTCTAAACGATAACCAAGATTTTGTTCCTTCCTCTGAATCCAAAAAGGCTTTAAAAGAAACTTGAGTATTGATATTATAATTATTTTTAAATATTTTTAGAATTGTATAATATATTTGATTTTCCTCTTTATTCATAATTCTTTTAACTCTAATCTTTCCATCGGACATATATTAAAGGCTTCTTTCCACTTTGCTTTGTTTATGATATTTATTATATTGATTATTCCATTTGTTTTTATATTCATAAAACTGCTTTTTATTATCGTCATAGCTATAATCTTCGCCACCATATCTAATTAAAAAATATATAAGGACAATAAACAATAATACAAATACGCCTATAAAAAATTCCATAAAAATTAAACCCTTATAATAAATATCGGAATATTAACTTAAAATATTATTTTCAAAAATTAACACTCAAAATGTTTCATGTGAAACATTTATAATTTACTACAAATTTGTAAAAATTAGGTTATTATAATATATAATGTTTCATGTGAAACATAAATTAAAAATATTTAATAAAACTTTACTAATTATGGAATTGATTTTTAATAACGAAAATAATCAAATAAAAAAATCGGCTTTATATGTCGTGGCTACTCCAATCGGCAATATGGAAGATATAACGATTAGAGCATTAAAAACTTTAAATAATGTCGACTTCATTTTGTCGGAAGATACGAGAGTTGCGATAAAATTATTAAATTATTATAAAATAAAAAAGCCTTTATATTCATATCATAGTCATTCTTCAGAAAATAAAATAAATCAGTATATAGAAAATATATTAAAAGGAAATTCCGCCGCAATAATAAGCGATGCGGGGACTCCATGCATAAGCGACCCTGGAGTGAGCATAATAAATAAAGCGATAGAAAATAATATTGATATAATCCCAATAGGAGGAATATCGGCTTTCACGACTTTACTCTCTGTTTCTGGTTTGTCTGGAAATATTTTATTTGTCGGATTTCTTTCAAATAAAAGCGGAAAGAGAAGAAATCAATTAAAAGAACTTTACGACAACGAAAAAAACATTATAATAATATACGAATCGGTTCATAGAATAAAAAACTGCGTTGAAGATATAGTTAACATATTTGGGGAAAATACGGATATTATTATTGGAAGGGAACTTACAAAACAATTTGAGCAAATTATTAGAGATAAAGCTAAAAAGATTATTGATTTTTTTTCCGATAATAGTATAATTAGTAAAGGAGAATTTTGCATGATTATTGACAATAGAAAATCTAAAGTATGCAAATCTAATGCCGAAAATAATTATAAGGAGTCAGATTATGACAATTGATAAAATAGGCGGTGCTGCTAATATACAGCAAAAATCTAATGTTAGGCATAATGAAAAAGTTTCTAACATAGGATACGATAGAGTAGATATTTCTAAAGCATCCGAAATAGCTTTGCAAAACGAAAAACTTATATCAATAATAAAAGATACGCCAGATGTAAGAGAAGAAAAAGTTGCGGAAGCTAAAAAAAGGCTTGAACTCTATATGCAAGAAGGCGCTTTGAGAGAAGAAGTTCTTAATAGTTTAGCGAATTCTATTATAGATTCTATGCCGACCGAAAATTAAAAAGGTTTGTTTTTTATAGATATATAATAAATAATAGCAGGCTTAACGCTTGCTATTTTTATTTTAAAGTTATCATAAACATATAAATTTTGATATGTTATTTTGAAAATTTATTTACCAATTCAACTCTGTTTTTTACGCCAGATTTATCATAGATATTTGCGACATGATTATTGACAGTATTGAGAGAAATTTTAAGTATTATCGAAACTTCTTTATTTGTTTTACCAGAAAGTAAATAAGATAATATTTCCTTTTCTCTTTTTGTCAAATTAATGGATTCTTCTTTTTTTGAATATGATTTATTTTTATTTATAATTTCTTTCTCTTCAATATTTTTTGAATTTTTTTCAATCAAATCTTTATTAATAAATTTATTTTTATTTTTAATAATTCCAATAAAATACCACAACAAATAGCCGAGCATTACCAAATTCCACCATATATAAAATAAAACCAAAGTTAAATCAATAGAACCTATATCAAAAACATTTTTATTTAATATGATTAACTGATAAACCAGAATAGGATATATAAATATAGTTATTAATCCTAATATTTTGACAATAAATTTTATTGTCCTATCTTTTATATTTTTATAATTGAGAAATCCTAATATAAACAAAAATAAAATTGAAAGATAAAATATTATATTTGCAATTATATAAAAATTGAAATTTAAAAGAATTCCTAATATACTTAATACAAAAAATATTACCGATAGAATTAAATATTCGACATTTTCTTTAACCGCCCATTTAAGCTCTAAAAATCTATACAAAAAAGCGGGAATAAAATATAGCATTGAAGACATAGAAACGCTTAAAATAAAAAGATATAAAGTATTAAATATTGAACTTGATAAAAACGAAGGAACTGCTAAAAAACTTAATAATTTAATCGCTCTTATAAATAAAAGAAATCCAAATATTGATAAGAATACTATATAATATTTAAGCCAAGTTATTCTTTCTATTATATAATAAACTATCGAATAAATTATTGTGGAAAAACCTATTATAAACGCGATAAGGTATAAAATTAAAAGTATGTATCCAAATATATTATTCATAAAATTAACTTCTATTAATCGGCAAAACTATATTGATTTTCTTTTTATTTCCATTTTCTATATTATCAATCCAAATATCTCCAGAATGTTTAACTATAATATTATAAGAAGTATATAAATACAAGTTATTAAAATTATCGTTATTATAATTTAAAAGCGGAGTTTTAAAAAGTTTTAATCCCACTTCTTCGGGTATATTTTGAGATTCAAAAACTATTTTTATTAAAAGATTATTATTTATCAAATTATTCTTAAAACCATTATTAAATAAAAATTCCTCGTCATTATAATTTATTAAATCATAAGA
>NZ_JBNMIZ010000077.1:0-11482 GCF_050873525.1 Brachyspira sp.
GTCCAGACGGGAAAAAACTACCAGAAAATAATGAAAATATTTAATTTATTGCAAAATATATATTATTATTTATAATTAAATTAATGACTAAAATTATATAAGGATTATATCAAATTAATATGTCCAAATTGAAAAATAATGACGACAACTTAAAAAAATTTAAAGCCCTCAAAAAAGAAAAAAATGAATCGATAGGCGATTATGCAGTCAGAGTTATCGAATATAATATAATAAATATGTCGCTTCCGCCGGGAACTTTTATAAGCGAAAAAATAATAAGCGATATGCTTGATATTAGCAGAACTCCAGTTAGAGAAGCTTTTTCAAGATTGGAGAAAGCAAATTTTATAGAAATCTATCCTCAAAAAGCGAGCAGGGTTTCTTTAATAGACATTGATATAATAGACGAAACTAATTTTATAAGAAGAACTTTAGAAAAAGAAATAATTAAAACGGCTTGCGATAAACATTCTAATGAAGATTTAATTTTATTAAATGAAAATATCTCTCAATATAAGAAAAATATAAAAAATGACGATTTATATAAATTATTGGATATAGATAATCAATTTCATAAAATATTATTTTTGATAGAGAATAAAAAACTTGCTTATAGTATAGTCAAAGATTCTATGAAACATATTAACAGAGCGAGAATATTTAATATTATAGAAATGGATAAAAACAAAACATTAACAAATAGAAATAGAACATTAAAAGAACATCAAGATATATTTCAAGCGGTTAAAGAAAAAAATTCTAAAAAAGCGGTTTCTTTAATCGAAACTCATTTAAGTCATGTAACCGAAGATTTGGAATTATTAAAAAACAAATTTCCAGATTATTTCAAAAATTAATTTATCTTTTTACATCCAATTTTTCGGAGCTTTCCATAAGAGATATTACCTCTTCTTTTGTCGTTAAATTCCAATCGCCGGGAATAGTATGCTTTATACAAAACGCCGCTGTCGCAAATTCCAAAATATATTGATAATCTTTAAACATATTCAAACCCGAAAGTATCCCCGCCGCAAAAGAATCTCCCGTTCCTATTCTATCGACTATATTTGTAATATCGTATTTTTTAGATTTATAAAGATTTTTATTATTATAAAGCAAAGCGGATATATTATTATGATTTGAATTTATAGTTTCTCTTCTTGTGGTTATAACGGTTTCAAGCGAATATTTTTGAGTAAGTTTATCCATTACGATTTTATAATCTTCATCGCTTATTTCAGAATCTACATTTAAATCGCTATCTACTCCCAATATTTTTATCGCATCGTATTCGTTTGCAAATACTATATCGGAGTATTTTACTATTTCAGGCATAACCTCTTCAATTTTTTTACCGTATTTCCATAATTTTTTTCTATGATTAATATCGCAGGAAACTTTTATATTTCTTTTCTTCGCTTCTTTAACGGCATATAAAGTTAAATCTGCTGCGCTTTGAGTAAGTGCGGGAGTGACTCCGCTTACATGAAAATAAGACGCGTTATCAAAAACTTTATCCCAATCAAAATCTTTTATATTGGCTTCCGATATTGAAGAATGTTCTCTATCGTAAATAATATTTGAAGTTCTATAATTATTTCCTTTATCCACAAAATATATTCCTAATCTTTTTCCGCCCCAAGCTATAGCCGAAGTGTCGACTTTATGACTCAAAAGCAATTCTTCCACTTTATGCCCTATCGCATTATAGGGAAGCATGGTTATATATCTGCTGTTTAATCCAAATATTGACGCAAGAACGCAAATGTTAGCTTCTACTCCTCCAAAAGTAGCGTTTAATTTTAACGATTGAAAAAGTCTCTCGTTATCTATAGACGAAAGCCTTAACATAATCTCTCCAAATCCAACTATATAAGACATAAATATCTCCTTAAATAATTTATTGATATACTAATATTTTAGTAAATTAATCAATATTTGTCAAATAAAAATTGTATATTTAGATTGAATTTGTATAAACTCTCGCGACGGTTAAAACTCCAATTTTGCCTATATTTTCTATTTTTCTAATTTCAGAAGATATTTCGTTTAAAGTCGCTCCAGTAGTAAAAACATCGTCTATTATTAGAATGTTTATTTTTTCTTTCAAATTATTTTTAAAATTTTTATTTATCTTAAAAGCGTCTTTTATAGTCGACTTTCTTAATTCTTTATCTTTTATCATACTTAAAGGATAAGTTTCTTTTTTTCTGCCAATAATATTTTCAATCAATTTTATATTCAAAATTTTTGAAATTGTTTTCGCTATAATTTCGCTTTGATTATATCCTCGCTCCAAAAATCTATTTTTTCCCAAAGGCACAAAAGTTACGGCGTCAAATTTTTTAATATAGTCTTTATAATAAAAAGATAATATCGCTCCGAAATCGCTGCATATCAAATATCTATGTGAGAATTTCATTTTATGAATCAAATCAATCGTTATGCCTTTATAATAAAGCATAGATTTGCATTCGTCAAAATAAATTTCTTCGTATTTGCAAGCGCAGGTTTTATTTTTATCTTCGATTAATTTTCCGCATCTTTCGCATCTTGTATAATCGTCTTTATGAATATAGTCTAATTTTTTATTTATGCAGTCTATACAGATATAATTCATTTTTTCGCTTTCAATCATATTTCCGCAAATTATACAATGGTTTGGAAAAACTATTCCAAAAATATTTTTTATAAATTTTCTAATCATATTTTATTTTTTAATTTTTTTTGTTAATTTTAATTATATATTAAACGATTTTATATTTAATATATTAAATGTCTATATATTATTATAATTCTTTATAACATTTACCGAAATTAGTGTTGACATTTTTTATAAAATGTTATAGTTAATTTAAATTAGAAATTGGTATAAAATTCATGCGAAATACTATAGTGATATTTTAAACTTTTTATTAGTTTCCATTTATTCTAAAAAGCGCTTTTTGTATTGCATTTTTAATTTTTTGGGAGGCGTAGAATATTATGCCTAACGAAAAATTAAAGAAATATTTGAACGATATTGTTTGGTAGATACCGTTTAGAAAATTAAGAGATTTTATTAAAGAATTAGTTTATATGATTTTAGAAATTAAAGAACAAAATGATATTTTATTAAAAGTAGCAAATGATAATACAGGCTTTATAGTTGTAGAATTTGTAGGAGGATTTGCTGACCAACTTCGTTTATATAGATTTGGATATTCTATTGAAAAATTATATAACAGGAAAGTTTTATACGATATTTCATTCTATAACAATTACGGAAAAGATGATATTGGAAAATACAATCGTAATTTTGAACTGTTAAATATATTTAATGATTTTTCTTTTAAAACGGCTACAGATAGTGAAATAGAAATTGCAAAAAATTTTTATATAAACGGATTAGAATATAAAAATATTGATATTACCGATATTATTCAAAACCGTAAAATCATTTATTTAAATTCTTATAATGCTTGGCTTCCTAAAATTAAAAAATTAGATTTTAATGAAGTGTTCGATTTGGATAAATATACTCTTCCAAAATTAGATAACGACAATAAAAGCGTTTACAAGGATATTAAAAATTGTAAACATTCCGTAGCTTGTCATGTGAGAAGAAACGATTATTTGGTAGTGGACTATAGAAGATATGATTTGAACGAAGATTATTTTATTAAATCGATTGAAAAAATAAGCAAACAAATTAAAGAAAAATTAAAAATATATTTCTTTTCGGACGATATGGATTGGGTGAAAAATAAATTAATTCCTTTAATAAAAAATAAATACGACTATATGTCGGTTGATATAAACGATAACGACAAAGGATATTTAGATTTTTATTTAATAAGCAACTGCAAATATCAAATCGCCTCCGAAGGCAGATTTTGTGAAAAGGCGCATATATTCAATAAATACAAAAATAAAATTCTTATTACTCCAAACGACATAGATGAAAAATATAACAGAATATAAAATAGATGTAATGATTTTTTAAATTAATAAAACACTATCTTTTATTTTTCTTAAGGCTATTTATCGCAAGAATCAAAACATGCGCAACGGACATATCTATTTCTGGAATTCTTAAAGCCTGCGAGATATTATAAGGTTTGAATTGTTTTAATTTATTTATCTGGTCTATCTTCACGCTTTGTAAAGTGGAATAATCAAAATCTGCAGGAATAATCATATTCTCGTATTTTTCAATATCTTTTATTTCGTTCAAATATCTTGAAATATAGCCTTCGTATTTTAGCGAAGTTTCCGCATTCTCCAAAACATTTTTATTATAATCGTTATCAACGAATTTCAAAACGGTATTTATATTGCATTCTGGACGCTTTATTATTGACGCCAAAGTCATTGTTCTAAATTCTTTTGCCTCTTTTTCAAATCCCAATTCTTCAGTTTCTTTTTGTGTGAGAGTTCTTTTATTCAAAAAATCAACCAATATTTGAGTTTTCTTTTTTTTATCTTTTACTTTTTCCAATCTTTCTTTGCTTGCCAAACCTATATTATAAGATAGTTCGGTAAGGCGCTCGTCAGCGTTATCCTGTCTTAAAAGCATTCTATGTTCCGCTTGAGATGTAAACATTCTATGAGGTTCTTTCGTTCCTCTTGTCGTCAAATCGTCTATCAATACTCCTATATAACCATCGCTGCGCTTTAATATAAAAGGGTCTCGTTTTTGTATTTTCAAAGAAGCGTTTATTCCCGCCATTAAGCCTTGACATGCCGCCTCTTCGTATCCGCTTGTTCCGTTTATCTGTCCCGCCAAAAATAATCCTTCTATTTTTTTCGTTTCCAAAGTGGGTTTTAATTCTATTGGATTAATATAATCGTATTCTATCGCGTAAGCTGGTTTTAATATTCTCACATTTTCAAGCCCTTTCAAACTTCTTATCATTTTAATTTGAATCTCTTCGGGTAAACTTGAAGAAAAACCGTTTATATAAACTTCGTTCGTTCTATAGCTTTCTCTTTCCAAAAATAATTGATGTCTTTCTTTATCTGCAAATCTCACAACTTTATCCTCGATACTCGGACAATATCTCGGACCGATTCCTTTGATTACTCCGCTATACATTGGCGACAAATGAATATTATCGGTAATGAGTTTATGTATATTTTTATCCGTATAAGTTATATAGCAAGGAGTCTGTTCTATATTTATACTTTCCGTTAAAAAAGAAAATGGAACTATTTCATTATCTCCATGCTGAATATCCAAAATATCCAAATCAATAGAATCAAAATCCACTCTCGCTGGAGTTCCCGTTTTTAATCTGCCGACTTCAAATCCTAAATTTCTTAAATTATCCGACAAACCAATTGACGGAAGTTCGCCGATTCTTCCCGCTGGCTTTTGATATTCGCCTATATGAATTAGTCCGTTTAAAAATGTTCCCGTTGTGAGTATTACGGCATCGCTTAAATATTCTCTTCCTCTTTCGGTTTTAAGTCCTTTTATAATATTATTTTCAACGATTAATGAATCGACTATATCTTGATGCAGAGTTAAATTGTTTTGAGAGTATAAACTTTTTGTTGCCTCGTCTTTATAAGCGTATTTATCCGATTGAGCCCTCGGCGCCCAAACTGCACGCCCTTTGCTTCTATTTAGCATTCTAAATTGCATCATAGTTTTATCGGCTAAAATTCCCATCTCTCCGCCCAAAGCGTCAATTTCTTTAGCTATAGTTCCTTTCGCCACTCCGCCGATTGAAGGATTGCATGACATTTGCCCTATCGTGTCAAGGTTAATCGATATTAATAAAGTTTTCATTCCGAGTCTTGCGGAAGATAGAGAGGCTTCTATTCCAGCATGTCCCGCTCCGACAACTATAACATTATATTTATTATTCATAATTTTACCAATTAATCTTTTATCTTTATTAAATCGAGTTCGTATAAAAACGGAATATTTTTTTTGACTTTAACTATATAAAATACGGAAGATAAAAATATTCCAACCAGCGCCAATATAAAAGTAAAATCGCTTAAAGCAAACGCCACTTTATATAAAGCGAGTATTGAAACGGGGATATATATTCCGCCTACAAAAGATGTGATTATAAAGAATAATATTAAAGTAAAAACAGGATTTCTCATAATATTGTTTTGCGAAATAAATTCTATTCCCAAATAATTTATAAAAGAATTCAAATATATATAAATGATAAAAATGCATGCTAAAATAAAAAATCCTATCGAATACATTTTTTCTCTTTTAACCGTAAAGCCCGCAATAAATAAAACCAATAATATAATTGAAAATATATAATTATTCATCGTTATCACAAAGCCGATTACCAAAAGTTCTAAAAAGATTAACAAAATCATTGGAACAAACTGCTTTTTTATCGAACTGAAACCAAAAAAAGTATATATTACAATTTTTGATTTTATATTTCTGTATTCATAATATATATGCCTGAAATAACTTATAAATATCAGCGCTATTGAAATTAAAAATAATGTTGGAAAAAGAGTTGCGACTATTATAATAGATGATTTTGGATTTAAACTTTCGTCTTCCAAATTTAAAAATTTCGATTGAAAAGAATTGTCTTTAATATTGATATAAGCAAATTCTTCATAAGATATATTTGTGTTGCCCGTAGAACCTACATAAAGTATATGCATAAGAACGATTCCGTCTCCAGATTTTAATAAATTGATTTTTGCAGTAGCGATTCCGTCTTCGTCCGTAGGAATGACGAAAACATTTGTATAATTTTTATTTTCTTCGAGCGCATCAAATTCGTTTATATTATTTATATTAGTATTTTCCGTTTCAAATTGAAAAATATCGGGATTTAATGAAGTAAATCTAACGAGTCTATTAACCAGAGGAAATCCGCGCCTTTCTATCATTATAGAAACTTCGTTTACCGCGTTTGTGTCGGAGATATTAAAATTATTTTCTTTATTGTAAGTAAAAATATATTCGGGAGATTTATTTGAAGATTCCTCACCGTATAAAAAAGATGCAAAAATCTGCATTATAATTATTAATAAATATTTTTTCATTTACTATAATCTTAAAAATAATTTAAAAAAGAACATTCAGTCGACAAAACATGAATGTTCTTAAAATAAAATTTTATCAAAATATTTTCACAAAAAATTATTTTTTTATAAGAGCGACTATCTCTTCGTTTTTAACGATTAAATATTCCGCGTCGCCTTCTTTGATTTGAATGCCGGCATATTTATCGTATATCACTATGTCGCCTTTTTTAACTTTAATATCTTCGCTTTCGCCAACTTCTACAACTTCGGCTCTTTGAGTTTTTTCGGTAGCCGTTTCTGGGATATATATTCCGCTTGAAGTTTTCGCTTCCTGTTCCAATATTTTTAATAGAACTCTGTCCGCTAATGGTTTAATAGATGACATTTCTATAACTCCTTTTAATCTAATTAATTTTTTAAAATATTATATAATAAAAGTTTTAAAAGTCAAGTAATATAAAGCTGATATTTTACAAATTTTAATAATATAAATTAATCGTAAAATTGACAAATATATTTATTTAAGTATAATTCTTTTACTGAAATATACGGAAAATAAATTATGTCTAAAAAGAATAAAAAAGAAAAAAATAATAATATTTCATCTGGAGAAATAGTTAAAAATAAAAAAGCGCTATTTAATTACGAATTGCTCGAAAAATACGAAGCGGGAATAGTTTTACTCGGAACGGAAGTTAAAGCCTTAAGAGAACGAGCGGTAAATATGTCGGATAGTTATGCGTCTTTCAAAAAGGGCGAACTTTTTATAGTTAATATGCATATATCTCCGTATAATTTTGGAAACAGAAATAATCATGAACCTTTGCGGGAAAGAAAACTTTTAATGAAGAAACGAGAAATAAAAAGATTATTAGGAAAAGTGAAAGAACAGGGACTTACTCTCATTCCAATAAGTTTATATTTTAGCAAAGGAAAAGTGAAAGTTGAACTTGCGCTTGCCAAAGGAAAAAAACTGCATGACAAGAGAGAAACTTTAAAAAGAAAAACTTTAGACAGAGAAATGGAAAGATATATAAAAAAATATTAGGAAAATAAATGTTTGGAAATGGAAATATAACCACTAAAGAACTTTTAAAATCAGTTCGGCAAATAGAAATAAAAACTTCAAGAATAGTAAACTCTTATTTTTCGGGGCAGTATCATTCGGCTTTCAAAGGACATGGAATAGAATTTGACGAAGTTAGAAAATATACGATAGGAGACGATGTTCGGGCGATGGATTGGAAAGTTAGCGCAAGATATAGCGAGCCTTTTATAAAAAGATTTAGAGAAGAGCGAGAACTTAATGTTATAATATTGGCTGATTTTTCCGCTTCAACTGATTTTGGATTTACAAAAACAAAACATAATCTAATAATAGAAGTCGCCGCCCTGCTTTCGTTTTCGGCTTTGAAAAATAACGATAAAGTAGGGCTTCTAATTTTTACCGATACGGTTGAAAAATTTATTCCGTTAAATAAAGGCAGAAATCATGTTTTAAGAATTATAAGAGAGCTTATAGAATTCGAGCCTAAAAATATAAAAACTAATATAGCGAATACTTTGGAATATTTTAACAGAATTCAATCGAGAGGAAGTATAACTTTTTTAATAACCGATATTTGCTCGGAACTTCCAAAAAAAGAAATTGATATAACGAAAAAGCGTCATGATTTTATAGTATGCTTGGTAAACGATATGCTCGAATACGAACTGCCAAATCTCGGCGGAACTTTGATTATGTCCGACTTAGAAAACGATGATTATATATATTTTGATATGCGTAATAAATCCGTAAAAGATAAATATTTAACCGAGCAGAATAAAATTATGGAAGATAAATTAAATTTTCTTAAAAAAAATTCTATCGAAAAAATATTACTCGACACTTCGAGCGATTATGTAAGCGAAATAATGAAATTTTTTATAAAACGAAAAAGATAATTATCTCTTTCTTATAAACTTCGATATAGATATAAAATCTACAGGATTTAACGCGACTCCGTTTCTTCTCACTTCAAAATGCAAATGGCTTCCCGTTGAATTTCCAGTGCTTCCCATTCTTCCTATCATAGTTCCCTGTCCGACATTAGCGCCGACTCTCGTAGTTATTTTATTTAAATGTCCGTAATAAGTGGTATAGCCTTTATCATGACGAACGATTACTAAATTGCCGTATCCTCCGCTGTAGCCCGCAAATATAACTTTTCCTTTTCTTGATGCGTAAACGGGAGTATTCAAACTTCCAGGAATATCGACTCCCATATGTTTCGTTCTGACTTTTGTAATAGGATGAACTCTATAACCAAAAACGCTGCTTATTCTCGTTACTTTTGTAGGCAAACTAAACATCTGTCCGAATTTATCTATTCTCTCTTCCAAAGTATATTTTGCGCCGGGTAAAAATATTTCGTCTCCCGCGTTTATATTGTCTTTATCATAGATTTTATTGAAAGATAAAACTTTATTCAAGTCGATTTCGTATTTTTCGGTAATTTCTTCTAAACTCTCGCCTTTTTGAACGGCATATAATAAACCGTTTCGATTTGGAATTTTAATTTTCTGTCCTGGACGCAATTTATTCGCGTTGCTTATTCTATTTACACTAACCAAAGTATCCAAATTGACGCCTATTTTTTTTGATATTACGGTTAGATTATCTCCGTTTTCTATCGTATATTCGTCATATTTCATTCCTATTATTCCATCGCTGTCTAAACTATCATCCGCCATCAAATAATCGTAGAAAATATCGGAAGAGTTTGCAATCGAATTTGCATCGGATGTCACCGTTGGAATATTATTTAAATTTTCTTCAAAATTGTTGTCGGTTTCGGGCGATATTTCGGATAAAAGATTTTCTTCGGAAAGATTATTCGAAGATGTATGAATTCCTAACAACATGAAATTCGCGAACATAATAAAAATTGCAAAAGAAACTATCCATATTAAATATTTTTTTATAAGATAAATCGTTAAACTGTTGGAAAAAAAATTCCTTCTTCTCTGAACTCTTGTATATTTTATTTTTTTATGTTTCATGCGAATCAACTTTAACAGAAAATTTAATTTTATTTCTTTACTTTATAAGTATTATTTTATATCGGAATTTTTAATCAAATTATTAGTTTTTTATGGCAAGCTGTCCGCATCCAGCGAGTATATCCTGCCCTTGTTTGAATCTTTCGATTACTTCCACGCCGTTATCTTTCAATATTGATTTGAATCTTAAAGTAATATCTTTATTTGGCTTTTTAAGTTCTGGAGCATGTTCTACTGGATTCATAGGAATTATATTGACTTTAAACGGAAATTCTTTTTTTAAGTTGACTATTCTGTAGGCATCGTTTACCGAATCGTTAATGTCTTTTATAAGAACCCATTCAAAAGTTATCATTCTTTTTCCGTTTTTGCTGTATCGTTTTAATATGGCAATCAAATTTTCCACATTATATTTTTTATTTATAGGCATTATTTTATCTCTCACTTCGTTTTTCAAAGAATGCAAAGAAACGGCAAGCCTGCAGTCCAAATCTTTTTCTATTAATTGTTTTATTCCAGTAATCTCTCCCGCTGTCGATATCGTTATATGCCTTATTCCCAAATTAAATCCCTTATAGGAATTTATAGTTTCTATCGCTTTAAATAAATTTTTTGTATTTGCCAAAGGTTCGCCCATTCCCATAAATACAATCGAATTGACTTTTTTCGTTATCGCTCTCATTAATATAAATTCCGCCAGTATTTCGTCCGCAGTCAAATTTCTTGAAAGTCCCATAGCTCCCGTAGAACAGAAAGCGCATGAATATCCGCATCCCACTTGAGACGACAAACAAAATGTGACTCTTTCGTTTTTAGACAATATTACCGATTCGATTTTTTTTTTATCGTATAACGAGATTAATAATTTTTTAGTTCCGTATTCGTCTTCGAATATATTTTCCACTTTTGAATTATGAATAAAATAATTTTCTTTAAGCGATGCTCTCAAATCTTTCGGAATATCGCTCATCTCTTCAAAATCGGTAGCGTATTTTTTATATATCCAATTTAAAATTTGCGAAGAATGAAATTTTGGAAAATTGTTGCTTTCGCAAAATTTCGCCAAATCGTCTTCCGAGAGATTCATTATAGATATTTTTTTAGCCATAATTATTTTTATTCAATTTATTTTGTTTTTACGGCGGGACATTTTGAATCTGCGCAAGTTTCTGCTTTCGGACAACTTTTCGCTTCATTATTATTTTTATCATTCTTATAATCGGTTACATAAAAACCTTTGCCCTTAAAAATTATTCCGCTATTTAACGAAATCATTCTTTTTGACTTTCCGCTGCATTTTGGACAATCGGCTTTCGCTTCCGCCGTCATAGATTGAAACTCTTCAAATTCGTTTCCGCATTTTTGGCATTTATATTCATAAGTCGGCATAATCTAATCCTATTTTATATTTTTATTTATTTTAAAAATTTGAGTA
>NZ_JBNMIZ010000078.1:0-11432 GCF_050873525.1 Brachyspira sp.
GGACATAATAAAGTGAAAAAAGATAATAATTCCAAAAAACATAATATAAAAAAAATATCAACAAAATCAAAAAATGCAAATAATATTTTTCTATTCTTTATAATAGCGATTTTAATATTTGTAATTATATTTCGTGTTTCAAATAAAAATCAATCTGTTAATATAAATTTTAAGGACGAAAACGGAATGACAAGAATTATGCGTGACTTTATTGACGAAGAAAATAAATTAAATAAAAACGATATAAAAAAATTACTAATGCAAAATAGAGACAAAATTGATTATAATATAGTCGACAATAATAATAGAACTTTGCTTATGTATGCGGCGTCTTACGGAGATAAAGAAATAATAAACGAAATTGTTAAATATGGAAACGGAATAGACAAAACCGATAATAACGGACAAACCGCTTTGCATTTGGCAGTTTGGCATAATAAATACGATTCAGTCGAAGAACTTATAAGATTAAACGCAAATCCAAATATAAAAGACGATTATTCACGCCTTCCGATTGATATAGCGGAATTTGAAGGCTATGAAGAAATATATAATTTTTTAAATAATTTAAACTTAAACGGCGCTAATTAATAAATAATATAGAAGATAAAAGCATCAATATAAGTTTTATCAAAATCGAAACGCATAGAGAAGATATATTTCCCATAAGAAGAATTTTATTTACTTTTTCTATCAGTTTATAATTCAATTCTTCCATATAATCGCCGACATTCGTCCTTTCGTATAATTCGCCGTCTTTGAAATAATCTACGCCAAGTTCAATATCCAAAGAACCAGCGATTGCGCATTCCAAAATAGCTTTGCTGTCTTTACCGTCCTTTTTCAAAATTGCGAAAGAATTTTTAAATCTGCATTTCAAAAATAAAGCGGAAATTGAATAAAATAAAAACGCGCATAAAGAAAGAATTATATTTATTAGAAAGCAAATTTTAACGGCAAAAATTTCAAATAATTTTTTATCGGTGTTTTCGTCTATTGCAGTTTCGTTTTTTGACAAAGTGGAAATAGTTTTATACAAAAAACAAATTGGAATTCCGCCAATAATAAAAAGTATTAATAAATAAATCGAATTTTCTGCGGAAGTTATCGTTGAATATTCTATAGTTCTTTTTATAATCGTTTCTTCTTCCATATCTTCCGTATCAATTTTTAGATTTTCATTTAATAATTTTCTCGCTTTATCGAAATTATTATATTGTAAAATTCCGTATATGCTCGAGCCGAATTCCAAAGATTTTCTTATTTCCAAAATATTATAAAATAAAATGAGTTCCACAATCAAGCCGAATAAAAAATGTATTCTATAAAATAAATTTATCAGATTAAAAGAAATTAAAAAAACAGCGCCGACTATCAAAATTGAAATTAAACTCCCAAATATAAATTCAAGTATTTTATTTTCTTTATAAACTTTTTCGGACAAAACATTTCTGATTTTCTCAAATAAAATTTTTATATAAGCGAATATATCTATTTTGAATTTATTGATAAATATATCCATAAGGAAAGATATTGGTAATATTAATAATACGTTCATTTTTATTCCGTTATTTTTTAATTAATTTTTAATTTATAAAATCGTAAAATTAAAATTTTTCTAAAATATTTAAATTATTTTTTTCGTCAATTTCAGTTAAAAATCCGCATCCGTTTTTAACCAAATAATCGTAAAACTGCATTTTTTTATTATCGAATTTGCTTAATATCGACATGATTATTCCGCCATGTGATAAAACGGCGACATAAGTTAAATTATTTTTTTTCATGTCTTCGATTATATTCAAATATACTTTTTCGGTTCTTTCAAAAAAATATTTGTAATCTTCTCCGTTCGGTATATTGCTTCTCCAGAGTTTTTTATTGAATTCTTTATAATAAGGATTGTCTTTTAATTCTTCGTATTTTTTTCCTTCAAAATCTCCGAAACATCTTTCTCTTAAATCTTCCAATATTTCCAAATTCATTTCTTCAAAATATATTTTTGCCGTTTCAATGCATCTTTTCATCGGACTACAATATAATTTTTGGACGGGTTTATATTTTTCTATTATATGTTTTTTTTCTAAAAGTTCTTTTTTCCCGTTTTCGCATAAAGGATTGTCGGTAGAACCGAGCCATCTGTATTCGGCGTTATATTGAGTTTGTCCATGTCTTATAAAAAGAATTTTCATTAAATTTAATTTCTCCGATTTTTATTATATCTTATAACTATAATTAATTTTTTTCAATAATCTACGGCTTAAATATAAAATATAAACCTTGACTTTAATTTGAAATTTGCTATACTAATTGATATAAAATAATATAATTTTACGGTAAATATTTATGAGCGAAGAGCAAGAACAACTTATAGAATTAGACGGCATATATTGCGCGAATTGCAGGTATTGCGTTTTACTCAGAAAAGAAAACGAATCCAATAAAAAAGAATATTATCTTAGAGTAAGATGCATAAAAGAACAATGGCGAAAAAAACTTGGCGAAGAAAAAATGTATAAGTATTTTACGGTCGCCAGAAGAACCGTTGAAAAATGCTATTGTTATAAGGATATGGGAGACTTGGAAATTTTTTTGGGAATTTTGCGTAGAAGTTTACCAGTAAGAGACGAAGTTTATCCGATAAAAAAATAGTGAGTTTTGTCAGTGAAAAAGATTTTTGTTTTTCTTTCCGTATTCGTTTTTTATTCGATTTCATGCGCTTCCGTTTTGAAAATATCTCCAGAAGAAGAGAGATATCCTCAAATAATAGCGGAAAAAGCCTATACGGAGTTTAATAATAAAAAATATAAAAGAGCGAGAAGTTATTATCAGTATATAATCGATAATTTTGACAGAGAAAATTATTCAAAAGAAGTGGCTTGGGCTTATTATGAAATAGGATTCTGTTATTATTATCAAAGGAAATATAAAGACGCTTTGAATTATTTTAATATCGTTATGAACGATTTTGCGGTTTTGCCTCCTAAAATGCTCGCTCAAAAAGTTATGCAGGACATTTATGAGAAAAAACCTAAATTAAAACCGATAGAAGTTATGGAAGAAATAATAGAAGATATTGAAAGTGAATAATAAAATGAATATTTTAAAAAGGCTTATATTAAGTTTTATAGTTTTGTCTATTATCTGCATAGTTTTAATATTAATTTTCTATGTAATATATTCAAAAGCGGACGGAAAAGAATATTCTTTAATCGCTTATATGCTCACAAGTTTAATATTATATAAATATTCCGTTCCGTATATAATTTCTTTATGCGTTTATTTTGCGTTTTTCAAAGGCGTTTATTCCGATTCCGAAAGCGATAATTTATCGAAAGTAATAGCCTCTCCGATAACCGCAATTTTAGCGATGATTTTATTTTATACATTATACGATTATTATTTGCTCGATGTTTTGGCGGATAGATTGAAAGAACATAACGCCAATAAAGATTATCAAATTTTTCTTCAATATGAACTCGAATTAAAAAATCAAATTTACGAAAACGCGAGAGAAGAACTTGCAAAAGGAAATTTGGATAACGCCTACAATCTCGCAAGAAAATCTTTATTTTACGAAGGCGATAACGGAAATATACTGCTTCTTTTGAAAAGCATACAAAAAGAAAAAGACGAATTGGACGAAATAGAAAATGAAAAAGAAATAGAAAATATAAATAATTTAATACAAATGGGTTCGAGAGCTTTTGCAATTTCCGATTATAATTCCGCGACAAGATATTTTGAAAGAGTTTTAAATATAGACAGATATAATTCTTTGGCTTTATATTATTTGAATAGAATAAGTATAGCCCAAAATAGCAAACCTAAATATTCGGGAAACACTACGGAAGAACTATACGCTTATAAAAAATTATCGGAAGTAATAGCCTTATACGAAGAGGGAAGATTATGGAAAGCATACGAAGAAATACTGCCTTTATATGCCGAACTTCCTAATATAACCGAAGTGAGAAATTATTATTCTATAATTACGGACGCGATAAATAATTACGATTTCTTTATCGAAGAAGCCGCGGAAATTAAAAATGTTTTTATTGATAATGTCGGTTATTTTGAAAACGGTTCATTGACGGAAAATAAAGGAATTAATTTGATGCTCGATAAAAATACTATGCTATCTTCCGTAAACGGTTTATATTTCAAAAATAATTTATATATGTTTGATGTTTCCGTTATTAAACTTGACGACAATTCCCAAATACTTAATATGCAAAATTATAAATACGGAAAACTTGCAAATACGATTTATACCAACGCGAACAATATAAAAAATATTATATTAAAAGCGCCGTTCGATAATAATAAAAAAGATTATATTTATAGCGATACGAATTCTTTGACGATTCCCGTATCAATATCTTCGAGCGCCGTTGAAACCATTAAAAATTATACCGATATGATATTGGATTACGCGAGTTTATCGAAACTTATTTCAATGAAAAACGAACTTCCTAAATTCGGATATTCCAACGAACCTATTAATTTAATAATATTCAAGAAATCCGTCTCTCCGATTTTATATTTATTATTATTTTCAGTTATAGCTTATTATTCTTTCAAATTCAGAGAAGAAATACATTATGAAGGAGCTAATCTGCCGACAAAATTTATTGGAATAATCGGCACTTTATCGCTTACTTTAATATACGAAATACTTACGGACTTTATGGCTTCGGTTTTAATAGAATTTTCAAATATAGTTATCGATATAGTATTGATTTACGCCGTGAGTTTGGCGCTTATATTAATAATTCTTTTACAAATTTCAAGAATTCCAAAAAATGTTAAATAATTTATATTCAAAAAAAGAAGTTCAAAATTATTTAAAAGAAAATTCAATATTTCCAAATAAAAATCGAGGACAAAATTTTTTATGCGACAGAAATATTGCAAATAATATCGCAAATATAATCGTTAATAATCGTTCTAAATATTGTTTGGAAATAGGCGGAGGACTCGGTTCTTTAAGCGAAATTCTAATAAATATTTATAAAGAAAATTTAACTATAGTAGAATACGATAAAGCTTTATATAAACATTTAATAAAAAGATATTCCAATATAAATATAATTCATAAAGATATTTTAACCGTTAATATTGAAGAAATAAGAAAAGAATCAAAATTCGATATATACGGAAATATTCCATACAATATTGCAAGTCCGATAATGGAATGGCTTTTTTGCGACTCTTATAAAAAATGGAATTATGCCGTTTTTATGGTTCAGAGCGATTTTGCAAATAGATTAATTGCAAAACCAAATACAGAAAATTATTCCGCGCTAACATTATTTGCCAATTTCATGTCGGATATAAAATTGGAATATAATGTTTCAAAAGAAGTTTTTTATCCAAAACCGAATGTGGAATCTTCCGTTATAAGTATAATTCCAAAAGAAATTGATTTTGAAATTTTAGATATATTTAAATCGGTATCAAAAACTTTATTTCATAACCGAAGAAAAAATATTAAAAATAATTTTATCAACTCTCCTTATATAAATATTGAAAAAGAAAAAATTGACGAAATATTGGAAAAAGCTAATATTGATAAAAACGACAGAGGAGAATCTTTAAGTTTGGAAGAAGTAAAAAAACTTTCAAATGTAATTAAAGAATATATTATTAATTAGAACTTTTTACGCGATTACATTAATTCCTTATTATTGCAATATATTTTTGTCATTATATTATGGTTTGATTGAAATAATTTTTTATATAGCTGCGCTTTTGCTCGCAATGACGAATTTTTTTAGAATTTTTTTATTTTAAACTATTGATATATTTTTTAAATAATGTATAATTTGAAATATAAGATATTTAATGAAAAAATTGGTGGAGAGAAACTAATATGAAAATTACGAAGATTTACAATACTGTATGTGCATTTGCAACGCAACGCAACGCAACGCAACGCAACGCAACGCAACGCAACGCAACGCATACCACCATTATATCTAAACAATAATTTTAAATTTTATATATTGCAATTTTTTATGGCATTTAATTTTTTAAGTGTCTCATCTTTATCTTTTATAAAAGAAAGCAAAAGTTCTTACTTTTTTGAGTGGCAAAAAAGTAAGCACGCCAAAGGCGGACAGTCATCAAAAACCATTTCTTTTTTTGTCAAAAAAAGAAACAAGGCTAAAGCCCGCTTTCAGCGAAAAACAACTCCGTTTAGAATTCGCAATTCATTAGTAAAATTATTTTTGCAGTATTCGGAAAGTCCGTCATTGCGAGTGAAACGAAGCAATCTAAATTTAGTTAAAACTTTTTTAACTTCAATCAAATTTACTTTTGATAGCTTATCAAGGAAAATAAAAAATCCTTGTTTAGTTATAAATTTTAAATTTTTATTTCAAGGAGGATATTCATTATGTCGAATATCAAAAAAAATTTTACCTACTTGGTTGTAGGAGCTTTAGTTATGGCTTTGTCTATAAGCTGTAAATCGAATGAAGAACCTTCTGGTCCAAAAGCTGGAACTAATCCGCCCGCTGGAAAGTATACTTCTAAAACTGATAGAGTAGATGGAACAGCATCAAGCGAATATGCTAACGCTACTGTCACGCATAATGGAAATGGCTGCACAATTACTGGAAAATTACAAGGTTTAAAATTACCGACTGGTAGTGAAACACAATCTACATATAAAGCGGTTGACTTTAGTATTACGGTTAATAGCTGGTATGAGGGCGATGGTTATACTTATGCAAGTGTCGACGATGGTGTATTAACATCACCTAGTGGTAGGATTAGTAGCATACGGTGGGGTTATTCTGATGACGGAACTACTTATATATTTTTGGGAATAAGCTATTATGATGGGTTTTTCTCTTCCGATACTCTTTATTACGGAAATTAATATAATAGTTAATTTCACTGCGTTAACATTAATTGAAAAACTTATCCATCTGTTTCTGAATTCTTATGGCAATTCTAATATTTTTATATTATGAATTGCCTATTCTGTTTTACTTTCGCTTAAAATTAATTTTAGATAAAAAAGGAGAAATAAGAATTATGCGAAATAGAAAAATAGAAATAAGCATAATATTGAATATAACGCTTTCAATACCGATTATATTCGTTATTAGATTATTGATACAGAATTGAGACTATTAATTTAGAGTTAGGCAGATTAAATTTTTATTTACTGAAAATAAAGCCGAGTTCTTTATCTTTATTGATTAAAAGGCTCGGTTTTTTATTGTAGATTGCTTCGGATATAAATACTCTCACAATGACGATTTAAAAGTTTGCGTATAATCTACATTCTTTCATATATTATAATATAATTTTTAGAACCTCGCACTAAAGAGTGTGGATATTTTTTTATAAATAATTTAACCGTTGTTATATATTAAGGTTGATATATATTATATTTTATGATATTATTACAAAAAATTACATAACACTATAAGGCAATGGATATGGTATGAAAATTGTATCAGGAAGATTTCTCTCAAAATCGGAATTAAGAAATAAAATATTGAGAGATGTGATTATAGCGATATTGTTTATAGCCGTATTAATTTTAATATACTTTCAAATCAGAAGTCCGATTCCCGTAAGATTTCTTTTTAAATCTTTATTCCAAGATGTAAAAAACGGAGTGGTTGAAGAATATTCAAAAATTTATTATCCGACTTATTATTTTTCAATGCAAATGACTCCGATATTCGATATAGAACAGTCGCCCGAAATTTATAGAGTTTTAATCAATAATTTTTTCCCTAAACATAATTATATTGAAAATGCGGCTATGCGTTTTGGAAACAGTTATATGGCTATAACTAAAGAAGGCGACAGTTATAAAGTAATTGGAAATATAGTGACGAACGATAATGAAATTAATAAATATCCTTCGATTCCTTTCGAGCAAATCAGCATCGATTCTTTTTATGTTAGAAATAATATGCCTTATATTCATTTGCTTTATATAGCGAGCGAAGATATAGCTTTTGAATATAATTCTTTATTCAATATAAATTTTGATGAAATAAACATTGACGAGATTAAAGACATTTACGCTTATTTGGTAACGGGAAATAGTAAAATAACTTTTCCAATATCGGAAGCGACTACAAATGAAAATCCGTCCGATTATATGGATATTGCAAATATTCTAACCGAAAAATTTTCCGAAACGAAAGAAGACATATTAAAAATTTCTCATAATAATAAAAATTACTGGGGATATAAAGGCAGTTTTACCGTTGCAAATAATACGAATCAAATTGGAATAATAATTCCAGAAAAAGCGTTGATAAGACGAATACAAATTCCAGCAGTTTTGATTTTTATTTTATTTATCGTTATAGTTGTAGCCGTTATAATCGCTCTTGCCACTCATTATATAAGAATAGTTGAAGATTTAATTGCAAATCATATCGATATAAAAAAGATTATAAAAGAAGGCGAAAGCACTATGGTGGAATTCAAATCCACTTTAAGATACGATAATTATACGGAAAAAATAAATAAATCTTTGGAAGAAACGATAATGAAATCCATTGCCGCTTTTGCAAACGCGGAAGGCGGAAGATTATTTATAGGAATTTCCGATAACGGAGAAATTAACGGTTTGGAAAAAGATTATTCCACTTTGAAACAAGCAAACAAAGATTTCTTCGAGCTTCATTTAAGAACTCTCATAGAAACTTATTATGGAAATTCTTTTTCAGCCGAATCGATAAGAATCGATTTTGTAGAAGAGGAAGAAAAAGATATATGCATAGTTTATATTAATAAAAGCAATAAACCGATATATACAAAAATAACGAATAAACAAGGCGCAAAAGAAGAAAAATTCTATATAAGAGTTGGAAATTCTTCGCGTGAAATAGCAAACGCAAGCGAGATAATCGCATATATAAATAAACATTTCAAAAAATTCTAAATAAAGTTATAATAATAAAACAAATATTTGACTGTTTATATTTAATGCTATATAATATAAATAATTAATTAAATATTAAATAAAATTAAAGGAGTTAATTATGTCTGAAAATATATACGATTCTATTATAGTCGGAGGAGGACCAGCTGGGCTTTCCGCTATGTTATATTTGGGAAGGGCTTTGACGAATTCTTTACTTATAGAAAAAAGAGGAATCGGCGGACAGATGATGAATACCGATACCGTTGAAAATTATTTGGGATTTCCAGAAGAGATAAGTTCGTTTGAGCTTGTCGACAGAATGCAAAAACATGCCGAAAAATTTTCTAAAAATCCTATAGAATACGATGAAATAGTAAAAGTGGAAGATATTAACGAAAAAGTAAAAACCATAATAACCGCGGACGGAAAAACTTATAAAACGAAAACTATCGTATTGGCTATGGGCGGTTTTCCTAAAAAATTAGGAGCGAACGGAGAAGAAAAATTTTCTGGAAGAGGCGTTTCATACTGTGCGACTTGTGACGGAGCTTTTTACAGAAATAAAACGGTTGCGGTTGTCGGCGGAGGAAACAGCGCTTTTGACGAATCATATTTTTTAATGAGATTTGTAAATAAAATATATTTGGTTCATAGAAGAAAAGAATTCAGAGCGGACGCGATAAATGTTAAACATTTAACCGATACGGGAAAAGTGGAATATGTTTTGGATTCGGTTATCGAAGAAATTTGCGGAGATACAAAAGTTTCGAGCGTAAAAATAAAAAATGTTTTGGATAATAAAATTCATGAACAAGCGGTTGATGGCGTATTCGTATTCGTGGGACAGCAGCCAGCTACGGAATTCTTGAAAGGAACTGGACTCGATATGACGGAAGCGGGACAAATAAAAGTCGATTTGGCTACAATGTCTACAAATATTGAAGGCATATTTGCCTGCGGAGATTCGGTATTAAAACCCGTTAGACAAGTTGCGAACGCGGTAGGCGAAGGAGCGATTGCCGCAATGAGAGCTACGGAATATTTATCGCATTTATAAAATATATTTCAAAAAAGAAATTATGGAATAATGATATAGAGATTAAATTTTAATTAATATTTGAAATTTAATCTTCTATATCGATTCTTTCAATTTTAAAAATGACTGGTCTTGTTCCGTCATTACAGCAAGCTATCATCATTTTTTCATCGTTAGTCCAGCCGTTCATAATAGAGCCTCCTTGTAAAGCGGAATATACATATCTGCTTATGCAATCCCAAGCTTCTGAACAAAATTTTCCATCAAGCATCTTCCAAAAGTTTTCGCCGTCTAGCAAAAATGTATCGCCGACTTTAAATAAAGGGCAGGCGCCAACTTTTGGGTCGGCTAAATATTTCTCCTGTAATTCTGGAAAAACTATCGAATCAATAACTGTGATTTTACATTTATGTTTCATTAAAATTATTTCCTCGTAATTAATTTTGAATTTGAATTTTATATTATAATAAATAAAATACAATAGCTAAAGTGGACTTAATTTGATTTTTATTATAATATAATTTTAAATCTTAATTACGGTTTCAAAATTTTTAGAATTAATAAAGGAATAATTGCGCTTATAATGAAAAAAACTAAAACAAGCTCGTTTGGAACGAAGGGAAGAGTCGGTCATGATTCTTCAAAATTTTATGATTCAAAATTATATAAAGAAATAATAAATAATGATTCCGATATTACAGTCAATGAATTTCCAAGCGAATTGCTTAATACGATTATTAAAGGTTCATGCGAAAACATGAAAGATATTCCTAATAATTCTCTTCATTTAATGATAACATCCCCGCCATATAATGTTTCTAAAGAATACGATAACGATTTGTCTTTAAGCGAATATTTGGATTTGATTAAAAATTGTTTTACCGAAACATATAGAGTATTGGTTGACGGAGGACGCGCTTGCATCAATATAGCGAATATTGGCAGAAAACCTTATATACCGCTGTCGGATTATGTATCAAAAATTATGATTGAAATAGGTTTTAATATGCGAGGCGAAATCATTTGGAATAAATCTGCGGGAGCGGGAATATCTACGGCTTGGGGAAGTTTTAAAAGTGCAAGCAATCCTATATTGAGAGATGTTCATGAATATATTTTAATATTTTCTAAAGGAAATTATAAAAGAGAAAGAAATAAAAACGAAAAAGAATTGAAAAAGGACAATATAACTAAAGAAGAATTTATGGAATGGACTAAAAGCGTCTGGACTATGAATCCCGAAAGCGCAAAAAGAATCGGACATCCAGCTCCTTTTCCCGAAGAATTGCCGAATAGACTTATAAAACTTTTTTCATTTACAAACGATATAGTCCTTGACACTTTTATGGGAAGCGGAACTACGGCTATAGCGGCGATTAAAAATAATAGAAATTTTGTAGGATACGAAATAAACGAAGAATATATTAATCTTGCAAATAATAGAATAGAAAAATTGAAAGAAAAAAATTCTGAAATATTATTATTTAA
>NZ_JBNMIZ010000079.1:0-11258 GCF_050873525.1 Brachyspira sp.
CCATAATATAGTAATTATTTGCAAATAGTCAAGAATTTTTTTAAATTTTTTTAAGTTTTGTTTACATAATTACTAAATTTTTTATTTTATATAACGAAATTTATAACAATTATGCATTATTTCAATAAAAAAGCGGAATTTAATTAAATTTTTTTATTTAAAACGCTTGACAAAATAATTAAATTGATGTATAAATTAGGATAATAAATAATCTTTATGATATTAATTAAAACAAGGAGTGCAATAAATGAAAAAGTTATTTGCAGTATTAACTACCATTTTTATCGCCGCATCAGCTTACGGATTGACAAATTCAACTTTGATTGATTTTGCAATAACTGGCGTTGCTGATAATTTGCAAAGCGAAGAAGGCGATACGAACGAATTGATTACAGCTCAACAAACCGTGTTTAACGATAATTGGGTTGTATGGTTGAACGAGTCCGCAAGACTTACGGAGAATCGCAGGAATTCGTATGTTACGAATACTGAAAGTCAAGGTAACGGCGGAACTTGGGAAGCTGGAAATGTTCTCGGAATTAGAGTTCATTTTCCTATAGCCGCATGGAATAGCTATGCGTTGGTTAAACCTGGTTATGAGCTTGAAATGTATGGCGGAGCCGAAGGAACTAAATATACCGAAGGCAAAGGCGTTATACATAATGTGGGCGCAATCAGGTCTATAAGTTCATGGGTATATGGACGAAATTATTTAATCGGTTATTTCGTTAATATGCAAAATGAACATGGCGTATTGAGTTCTTATCCTATGGGTAATGTTTATTTCAGCGGTTGGAGACAGTTGCGATGGGAAAACAGCGAGTATTTGGCAAATGTTCGCGATAGAGTGTTGGTGAGAGAACCTCTTTACCCTAAAATGATGCCTTCCGTAAAAATAGACTCTTTAGGTTTCTATAGAACTAAAGATACGAGAGGCGGAGATTTTATCGTTTATGTTAAAGATATTACGGTAGAACATGATTTAGCCGTAGTAGATTTTGAAGAAGATATAGACGATGAAGGAACATGGCAGCTAATAAAAACCGAAAACGAAAGAAGACAGGCTATAGAAGCTGCTAAAATGCGCGAGTTCAACGAATTGAGAGATTTGGAACAAAGAAGAATGGGCGCCGATAATCAAAATGAAGAAGAAACTCAAGAATAATTTCAATAGTTGATTATTGATTAAGCTAAAAAATTAAGGGAAAGCAAAATTTATTGTTTTCCCTTTTTTATTTTTTATGGTATAATAATTATAATAAAATTATATAAAAAAAGAGGTAAAAAATGAAAGTAGAAAATAAACCTATATTGAATAAAGAAGAGTCTTTATTTATATGCTTAGAGTTGCAAGAGAGATTAATTCCCGCTATGCATGATAAAGAAACTTTGGTAAAGAATTCGAATATCTTAATGAAAATGTCGGAAATATATAATATTCCCGTATTGATAACCGAGCAGTATCCTCAAAGACTTGGAAAGACCGATTCAAAAATAGAGCTGCCTAAAAATCATAAAATGTTTTCTAAAGATTATTTTAGCGCTTTTGGAGTAGAAGATTTTGTAAACGAATTCAACTCTCTTAATAAAAAAAATATTATAATATTCGGGCTTGAAACTCATGTTTGCGTTTATTATACGGTTTTTCATTTAATTCAAAACGGTTATGCCGTATATGTTGTGGCGGACGCTTGCGCATCGAGAACCAGCGAAAGTAAAAAAATCGCATTAAAGCAAATGCGAAAATTAGGAGCTAATGTAATAACAACGGAAATGGTTTTATTTGCGCATATAGAGAATTCAAAAGTTCCGAATTTTAAAGATTTAAGCAATTTAGTAAAATAATAAAAGATTTTAAAATAATAAATAATAAAAAATATTAAAAGAGGATATAAAATGGCAAGAAAAAAATTTATAGCTGGAAACTGGAAAATGAATAATACCAATAAAGAGGCTTTGGAATTGGTATCTCAATTAAAAGATATGGTTAAAGACGCAAAAGACAGAGATATTATGATAGCGCCGACATTTACTTGTTTAAGCGATGTTCATAACGCTATCAAAGGCACTAATATTAAACTTGGCGCACAGAATCTATATTTTGAAGAAAAAGGCGCTTTCACGGGACAAATTTCAGCCGATATGCTTCTTTCGGTTGGATGCGAATATGTTATTATAGGGCATTCAGAGTGCAGAGACATATTCGGAGAGAAAGACGAACTTATAAATAAAAAAGTTAAAAGAGCTTTGGATAAAAATCTTATTCCCGTTTTATGCGTTGGCGAACATTTGGAAGAGAGAGAAAAAGGAATCACTTCCGATATAGTAAGCGGGCAGATTAAAAAAGATTTTCAAGGTTTAACCGAAAGCGAAGCCTCAAAAGTTATAATCGCTTACGAACCCGTATGGGCAATTGGAACGGGAAAAACGGCGACTCCTCAAGATGCGGACGATGTTCATAAAACTATAAGAGAAACTTTGAAATCCATTTATAACGATAAGATTGCGGATAATATAATTATTCTATACGGCGGAAGCGTAAACGAAAAGAATGCGGACGACTTACTCAATATGCCGAATATAGACGGAGCATTGGTTGGCGGAGCCGCTTTAGTTGCCGATAAATTCGCAAGAATAGTTAATTATGTCGCAAAATAAATAAAGCGATAAATAGATATTGTATTTATAATTTAAAAATTATATAATGTCGGACTATGAAACGAATAAATAGAATAATTTATAAGATTATATATTTAATCCCGTTTGTTTTTTTATTTTGTTATACCATAGCTTTTAGCCAAACGCCGAATATTTCCAAAAAAGAATTTTATTTTATGAAAGGAAGTATAGGCGGTTCGGCTATAACTATGTATCTTTATATTAGAGGAAACAGAATTTCGGGAAAATATTATTACGACAATATTAAACAATTTATAGATATTGACGGAAACATCAACGGAGACACTTTTTATATTAACGAATTTGTCGGAAATAATAAAACCGCATCCCTAAATGGAAATGTAACCGAGAATATGTTTTTTTCGGGATTTTGGATATCGTCCGATAAAAATAATAAATTTAATTTTAACTTTTCGCAATTCGAATCTTCTTTGGTAAGCAAAGCGACTATTATTAATTCTTCGTTAAATATAGATTTGGAAGAAAGCGGAAAATTCGAATCGAGCAGAGACGCTATAGTTATAGAAAATCAAAAAAAATCAAAAGTTTTGGATAAAATTTCAATCGATGTTGACGGAGTAAAATCTTTAGACGAAGACGGCATAGCCTCTATACTTAATAGCGAAATAATCGCCGATTACAATAATTGGAAAAATAATTTATCGGAAGAAACGGATATTACTGTAAAGCGAGAAATAAATGTGTCCTATTTGGATGATAAAATAATTTCTTTTTCTATAGACAATTATTCTTACGCGGGCGGAGTTCATGGAATTGACACTTCTGTAGCTTATATTTATTCGATAGAAACTGGAAACAGAATCGGAACAAAATTATCAGATTTAATATACAATACGAGGGATATGGATTTGATTAATTTAATGAAAAATAAATTATTATCGATGCATTCGGAGAGAGATTATTTTGATTTTAATAATATAGAATTGAGCGACACTTTCGATATAACTCCCGTTGGCGTAAAGTTTATTTATCCCGTTTACAAAATAGCAGATTATTCAAAAGGAATAATAGAAATCGAATTCACATTTTCCGAATTAAAGCCTTTCGTAAGCGATAACTCTCCGTTTTTTTATTTATTCGAGTAGATTAATTAAATTTTTAGGTTAATGATTTTATGAACGATAAAGATATAGATAAAATAATGAAAGAACTTTTGAAAGTCACCAAAACCATGCCGATGCCCGTAGTGACTGAAATCAAATTGACGACAAATAAAGACGCTTATAAAATTTTAATATCGACTATGCTATCTTTAAGGACAAAAGACGCCGCCACAAGAGACGCTTCTATAAGATTATTTGAAAAAGCGGGAAATCCTAAAGAAATGCTTAAATTGACTGAAGACGAAATAGCAAAATTAATTTATCCCGTAGGTTTTTATAGAGTGAAAGCGAAAAATATTTTGGAAGTATCAAAAATCATTATAGAAGATTATAACGGAAAAGTTCCCGATGAAATAGACGAACTTTTGAAACTTAAAGGCATTGGAAGAAAAGTTGCAAATTTAGTAGTCACCGAAGCGTTTGATAAAGACGGAATTTGCGTTGATACTCATGTGCATCGAATATCGAACAGATTCGGATATGTAGCGACAAAAAAGCCCGAACAAACGGAATTCGCTTTAAGAAAAAAACTTCCGAAAAAATATTGGCGAGTTTATAACGACACTTTGGTAATATACGGACAAAATCTTTGCAAGCCGATAAATCCAAACTGTGATAAATGCAGCGTTTCAAAATACTGCGATTATTTTAAGAACGAATATTTGAAAAAAATTTAATCTTATATTGACTTTAATATAAAATAAATATATCATTAATTCGTTAAACATAAAAATATTTGTAATGGGAAGGTTTTTATTATGAAGGCTTTATTAAAAATTTTTTCAATCTCTCTTGCGCTTATAATTATCGCGTCATGTAAAGGCGAAGAGAATTCATCCAATTATCCAAGCGGAAATTTAGATTTTATCGCGCCCACTGGAGTAAACAGCGGATGGGATTTAACTATACGAACTGTAGCTAATGTATTGTCGAGTAGTCAAATAGTTAAAGCTCCGATTAATGTTAGAAATGTCGCGGGAAAAGGCGGAGCGGTTCATTTAGACGCTATGCAAAGTAAAAAAGGAGACGCGAATACGATAATGGTTTATTCTCCTCCGATAATTTTTATAAATTTAAACGGGACTACTCAAAATAGTTTTAGAAATTTAACTCCTCTTGCAAATTTGATAGCCGATTACGGAGCGTTTATAGTTCGAGCGGATTCAAAGTATCAAACTATTAACGATGTTATGGACGACTTAAAAAGAAATCCTAAATCCGTAAAAATAGGAGGATTTTCAGCCGCGGGTTCCATGGACCATATTCAGTTTTTGATTATAGCGAAAGCCGCTGGAGTTGACAATCTTAATCAAATAGATTATATTTCTTTTAACGAAAATGCAGCCGAACAGTTATTGCAAGGAAATGTTGATTTATTTTCCACAAGTTTAGCCGACACTATGGGACTTGCTGAAAGAGGAGATTTGAAAATTCTGGCTCAAACGGCGGATAGAAGAATAGGAAGCGGAGTAAAAGGACAAATTCCAACTTGCATAGAGGAAGGAATAGACGCTACTTTTGTAAATTGGAGAGGTTTATTCGGCGCGCCCGATATGCCAAAATACGCTTTCGATTACTGGACAAACGCTTTGGCTCGAATGAGAAACACTCAAGAATGGAAAGAAGCTTTGAGTAAATACGATTGGGAGGAATATTATCTTGATTCTGCGGAATTTGTAAGATTTTTGGAAAAATCCGAAGAAGATTATAAAGCGATAATGCAGGATATAAATATGTTAAGTAGATTTTAAATCAAATTAGATATATCATAACATTAAAGGTTTTTTATTCATAGAGCGTATTCCGATTTTATATCGGATGCGCTTTTTTATTTAACAAAATCTTCTTTGCTTTCAAAATCTTTTTTATCGTAATCTTTTAGCGGAATTTTATTTCTTATCGCTCCGTAAATTGTGGGAACTATAATCAAAGTGAATATTGTCGATATTGAAAGTCCGCCAAGTAAAGCGATTGATAAAGGTTTATACATTTCGTTTCCGCTTTCCGAACCCAAAGCCATAGGAAGTATTCCGAGTATTGTCGTTAATGTCGTCATAAGAATCGGTCTTAATCTTCTGTTTCCCGATTCCAAAGCGGCTTTATCTCCGTTTATATTTTTTTCATGCATAAGCTGATTCATATAATCTATCAATACTATTCCGTTATTTACCACTATTCCAACCAAAACCACGCATCCAATCGCACTGTATGCGCTTAAAGTCGTTTGAGATATAAGTAAAGCGATTAAAGAACCCGCAAGCCCGAAAGGAACGGATAAAGCTATAATGAAAGGAGCAATAAGCGATTCAAACTGACTCGCCATAATAGAATAAACCAGAACGAGCGCCAAAATCAAAGCCAAAATAAGCTGATTAAAAGCTTCGTTCATATCTTCAAAATCGCCCGCGTAATTTATGGATATTCCCGAAGGAACAAATATTTCGTCATTCATTTTATCTTTAATTTCCGCCATAACTTCGTTTAAAGGTTTTCCGTCAATATTCGCATAAACCGTAGTCACTCTTTTTCTGTCTTTTCTTTCCACCATTCTCGGACCGTAGCTTTTTATTATATCGGCTATCGAAGAGAGAGGAATCAAAACTCCGTTTACAGGAACGCTTATTTTTTTTACATCTTCTATAGTTACTTTATCCGAATTTTCAAGCTGCACATTCACATCAATATCCGTCCAGTCGGAATTTTCGGGAGTTATTGTAGTCGCAGTAGAACCAGCGAAACTCGTATTTATTATTCTTGCTATATCGTTTACTTTAAGTCCCATTTTTGCAGCTACATCTCTATTAACGAATATTTGCAATTCTTTATTAGAGTCGTCTTCTTCGAGCCAAATATATTTTATTCCGCTTATATTTGAAACTTCTTTAACGATTCTGTTTCCAAGTTCTTCCGCTTTAGTCAAATCGTCTCCGAGCAGTTCCATTCTTAAAAATTCTCCTCTGTCTCTATTTCCTCTCATAGAACCCAATGACCATATATTTATCGTGCATGGATATACCGAAAGTTTATCTCTTATAATATTTATATATTCGTTTATATTTTTTACTTTTCTGTCTCTTTTATTTTTAAGTTCCACTCTTATATTTGCCGAACTCGATTCGCTTCCGCTTCTTATTCTCGATTGAAATCTTTTTAAATCGCTTTTAATTATTTCTTCAATGTCTTTTTCCATAAGCGATACAAAGGATGCAGTTTGTTCGCTTTTCGTTCCGATTGGCATTGTAGCCATAATCATAAATTGTCCTTCGTCCGTTCTTGGAAATCCTTCTTTCCCTATAAATTTCAAACCCAAAATTAAAATTATTATAACGAATATCATTGACGGAATAAGTATAAGTTTTTTATTTTTTATGGAAAAATTAAGCGCTTTATTATATATATTATTTATATTCGAGTGAATATATTTATTTATTATAATTTCAAATTTGGAAAATATTTTTGATTTTTTAGCGCTCACGAGTCTCGCCCCAAACATTGGAACTACGGTTAATGCGACAAGTAAAGACGCTATCATAGAAATTGCAACCGTAATGCATAAATCTCTAAACATTTGACTCGTCATTCCTTCAATATACAGAAACGGAAGGAAAACGGCTATTGTCGTAAAAGTGGACGCGCTTATTGCAAGAGAAACTTTATAAGCTCCGTTTATAGCGCTCGAATATTTTCCGTAGCCTTCGTTTCTATAATAAAATATATTTTCCAAAACTACAATCGAATTATCAACCATCATTCCGATTCCCAAAACAAGCCCCGAAAGAGATATAACATTTAAAGTGATATTCATGAAATACATTAAAGTAAAAGTTATTATTATAGAAAGCGGAATTGAAATTGCGATTACCGAAACGCTTCTTATATTCCACATATAAAGCATAAGAACTATTATTGCAAATAATCCGCCCTGCCAAGCCGCAGATAAAACTCCTTTAATAGCGTCATTTATTCCGTCCGCCGTATTAAACATTATCTCGTAATTTACGCCTTCGGGAAAATTATATTCTTCCAAATTTTTTTTGACATTATTCGCGACTTCAACCGTATTCGCCCCCGATTCTTTATTTACCGCTATTGAAACCGATTCTTCTCCGTTTAGTTTTACTATATTGATTTCATCGTCATAGCCTTCGTAAACTTCCGCCAAATCTCTTATTTTTATTATAGCTTTAGAACCGTAGCTATTCGTTTTTAACGCGACTGAAATATTTTTTATATCGTCAACGCTTTTTATCTCTCCCATAGTTCTTATCGTATATTTGTAAAAACCATGATTAGCCTGTCCGCCGACTAAATTATTATTGTCTCTCGAAAGCGCTTCGGATATTTCATTTATATTTATATTATAAGCTTTTAGTCTATTTAAATTCGCGTCAATTTTTATCTGCCTTTTTAATCCTCCTCTCGTCTCCGCTTGAGCGACTCCTTTTGCCTGCTTGATTTTCGGGGCAATTTGATTTTCGGCTATATTATACAAAGCCGATTTATCCGCCAAACCGTAAATTGCAACTTCCATTAATGAAGTATCATCCGTTGCAAATTTTCTTATATTCGGTTTATCGGCATTATCGGGAAGCGAATCGTATATTCTCTCCAAAGCCTCTCTTATATCTTCGCTTGCTTCTCTTAAATCTACTCCCCAATTAAATTCTACCATTACATCGGAAGAATTTTCTCTCGAGTAGGAAGTTATATTTTTTATATTATTAACGGTAGCAACCGCTCCTTCAATGATTTTTGTAATCGATTTTTCTATCTCTTCAGGTCCCGCGTTTCTATATCTCGTATTAACGCTTATATAAGGCATTTGCATATTCGGCATAGAATCAATCGAAAGCCGCGACAGACTTATTAGTCCTAATATCAAGACGGATATTATTATCATGATTATTGTGACTGGTCTTTTTACAACCAGCCCTATAAAAAATTTCATTTAGTTTAAACCTCTTTTATTTTAGACGAATAAAATATAAAAAAGTTTTAAATATATTATGTTAATTATTTTGAATTGTCAAAAATTTTATAATCGTTTGTATAGATTGCTTCACTTGTCAACTACACGCTTTAGTGCATTTGCAATGAAAAAGTCTTTAACCGTATAAAATTTGATAAATAATAAATTTGACAAAAATTTACTATTATGCTATAATTCGATTAAATCTTCGGGGCGAGGTGAAATTCCATACCGGCGGTAAAGTCCGCGAGCTTATTTTATAAATTAAAATAAAGCAGATTTGGTGAAATTCCAAAACCGACAGTTAAAGTCTGGATGGTAGAAGATTTGAATTAGTTATAAAATAATTGAAAATTCTTCCTTTGTCAATGCTCCAATAAGTTTTTTAATTGAACTATTGGAGTTTTATTTTATAACGAATTATTTCAAAATATCATAAATCAAAAATCCCCGAAAAATAATTAATTAAAAAATTAGAGTTTATAAAATGCATGAAAAATATATGAGACTTGCTATAGAAGAAGCTAAAAAAGGAGAAGGCTTTGTAAATCCTAATCCTTTGGTTGGCGCCGTCATTGTTAAAGACGATAAAATTTTGGGAATCGGACATCATGAAAAATACGGAGAAAATCATGCCGAAATAAACGCAATTTTGGACGCTAAAAATAAAAACAATAATATAGAAAACGCGACAATATATGTTAATTTAGAACCTTGCTCGCATTTTGGAAAAACTCCTCCATGCGCCGATGCGATAATAAAAAATAAATTTAAAAGAGTAGTAATAGGATGTTTGGATAGCAATGAAAAAGTCGCGGGAAACGGAATAAAAAAATTGAGAGACGCTAAAATAGAAGTCGTTGAAAATATCCTCGAAGAAGAATGCAGAAAATTAAACGAAGTATTTTTTCATTATATAAATAGCAAAAAGCCCTTTATGGTTATGAAATACGCGATGACTATGGATGGAAAAATCGCAACCGTAAGCGGAAAATCAAAATGGATAACTTCCGAAAAAAGCCGAGAGCATGCGCATTTATTTAGAAAAAAATATTCGGCAATAATGGTTGGAATAAATACGGTTATTAAAGATAATCCAACTTTGAATTGCAGAATAAAAGATAATCCTAAAAATCCAATAAGAATAATTTTGGACAGCGATTTGAAAATAGATTTAAAATCGAATATATGCGAAACTTCAAAAGATATAAAAACATATATTGCGACAATTAAATCGGATAAAAATTTAGAAAAGAAAAAAGAATTAGAAAATTTAGGAATTGAAATAATTGAAACTTGTTCTAAAGATAATAAAGTCAATTTGAAAGAACTTATAAAAATTTTGGGAGAAGAAAAAAATATAGACAGCGTTTTAATCGAAGGCGGTTCTATTTTGCATGCAGCTTTACTTAAAGAAAAACTTATTGATAAAGCTTTAATTTATATAGCTCCTAAAATTTTCGGAGGATTAAACGCGAAAACTCCAATATCTGGAGAAGGAATTGAAAATCCCGATAACGCGATAAAATTGACTAACGGAAAAATTGAAAATATATGCGAAGATTTATTTATGGAATATTATTTAAAATATTAAGAGGAATTTAAAAAAATGTTTACGGGAATAATAGAAGAAATGGGAATCGTTAAATCCATAAAAAGTAAAGTTATAACAATCGAAGCGAATAAAATTTTTGATGATTTGAAATTGGGAGACAGCGTAGCGGTAAACGGAACATGCTTAACCGTGTCAAGTTTTTCAAATAAAATATTTAATGCCGATATTACGAGCGAAACTTTAAGTAGAACAAATTTGGGAGATTTAAAATCAGGCTTTAAAGTAAATTTGGAAAGAGCATTAACTTTAAACGGAAGACTCGGAGGGCATATAGTTTCGGGGCATGTAGATGGAATCGGAATCGTGAAAAATATTTCTAAAAATGCCGAAGACATCGAGCTTATTATAGAATGTCATGCAAATTTAATGAAATATATAATTGAAAAAGGTTCGGTTGCCGTTGACGGAATAAGTTTAACCGTAGCCAAAGTCGATACGAATAAAAATAATTTTTCCGTTGCGATAATTCCGCATACTTTGAAAGAGACGGTTCTTTATTATAAAAAATCGGGAGATAAAGTTAATATTGAAAACGATATAATTGGAAAATATGTGGAAAAACTTTTATCGTTTAATGATTTTAATTTTAATAATGAAACAAATAATAAAAATTCAAATATAAACATGGAATTTTTAATTAAAAACGGATATTAATTTTTGAAAATAATTAAAAAAAATTTAGATAAAAATTGGAGAAACAAAAATGGAAAATATTTATAATACAATAGAAGAAGCTTTGGAAGATTTGAAAAAAGGAACTGTTGATATGTATTCATTCTCATATTATATGTCAACAGTAGTAACAACACATAAAGTAACGGATAACGTGAGTGGAAATTTCTCTGCCGGTGCACGTAATGAATATCTTCAA
>NZ_JBNMIZ010000080.1:0-11215 GCF_050873525.1 Brachyspira sp.
AAATATAAAAAATAATATAAGTATAACGGAAAAACAAAATAAAGATTATCTAGTTCTTCAAACTTCTTTTATTAGGTATACAGATTTTCTTACAATGTTTAGATTATATGGTAAAGAGAAAGAGCGAGAAGGAACAGGAATATCTTTAGTTTTTAATAATTCCTTTTTTGATATAGATAATTTAGTAGTAACAAATCCATCACGATTACTTGTTTCTACAGAAGACGATTATAAAAATGATATAAAAAGTTCTAGTTATTATAGTAAATTATCGCTTATAAATTCTATTCCAATAATTAATCAAAAGAAAGATAAACTTCCACTTTATTTTGTCCTATATTATGATGATGAAGAAAATGAACTTATTTATAATCCTACAGATAGCACATATCAAAATGAGATTATAAATCTTAATAATCTATTCGATGAAGATATTGAATATGACAAAAATAATTCAAATATTACAGATAATATAAAATTTGTATTAAAAAATATATTTATTATAATTAGGAATTTGAAAAATGAAGAATTAGAATTAGCTTATAAACTTTTGATAAATATCAGATACTTAATTAAGCATCCCGCATTTTTTGAAGAACAAGAACTCAGAATTATTCAATTAACTAAAAATAACGGTAGTGACGTTTCATTTGATAAAGATATAAATAGACTTTATTCAAATTATGAAATCCCGATTTTTGAAGGAAATTATTTGAAAAAAGTAATAATAGGTCCTAAAGTAGAAGAAGCATCCTCGCTAAAAGAAGTTTATCAGCATTTAATAATGAAAAATAAAAGTAATAAAAATATAGATATAGAAATATCCGAATTACCTTTGAATTAAAAATATTTTATTTATATACTGACTTATTAACTTGAAAATAAATTTTGCTTTAAAAAATTTAAGTTTATAAAAAATTTGAAATTATATAATTAAATTTAATAAAATAACCCTTGCAATTTAAATAACTTTATAATATAATCAAATTATGAGATACTTAATATTACATGGACATTTTTATCAACCGCCGAGAGAAAACCCATTTTTGGGAGAGATTCCTAAAGAAGCGAGCGCGTCTCCTTCGCATGACTGGAACGAAAGAATAACTAAAGAATGCTATAGCCCGAACGCATATTCGAGAATACTCGATTTGGGCGGAAAAATAGCGGATATGTCGAATAATTATCAATATATAAGTTTTAATTTTGGTCCCACGCTTATTGACTATATTGCAAAAACGAGAAGCGATTTGCTTGAAAGAATTGTGGAAGCCGACAGAAAAAGTATTGAAAGATTAGGCTACGGAAACGCTATCGCTCAAGTTTATAATCATATTATTTTGCCTTTGGCTAAAAAAGAAGATATGAGAGTCGAAATAAAATGGGGATTGTATAATTTTGAAAAATATTTTAAAAGAAAATCCAACGGAATGTGGCTTTCGGAAACCGCTATTAATTTGGATGTCGTTGACGCTTTAGTCGATTGCGGAGTCAAGTTTACCATATTATCTCCATATCAAGCGTATTATGTAAAAAATTCTTCTTTAATCGATGTTTCGGGCGGAAGAATCGACACTTCAAAACCTTACTGGCTATATGGACATGACGGTAAAAAAATAGCCGTGTTTTTCTATGACCCTTATATTTCAAACGATATTGCATTTCAGCATTTATTAAGGTCCGCGGATAAATTAGCCGAAAGAATAAGAAACGCTTACGGAAATAAAAATTTGGTAAATATAGCTACAGACGGAGAAAGCTACGGACATCATGAAGCTTTTGCCGATATGTGCCTTTCGAGATATTTTAAAGAGAATGTTCATTATGACGGAATCACTCCAACTAATTACGAGCATTATTTGAATATGTTTCCTCCAACCGAAGAGGTTATATTGCATGAAGGAGAAGGCGGACGCGGAACTTCATGGAGTTGTTCGCATGGAGTGGAGAGATGGAGAAGCGCCTGCGGATGCGGAGGATGGGACGGATGCGATTTATCTTGGAGAACTCCGTTAAGAGAGGCTTTCGATATATTAAGAAATATGCAGGATAAACTATTCAGCACTTTTTTAGATTTCACGAGCGATACGAGAAATTCTTTAAGAGAAGAATATGTTCGAGCGATATATAACGATTCGGACGCTAAAGATTTGTATGAAATATGCAGTAAATTTATATCTTTCAAAGAATTCGTATTTTTAATGGAATCTTATAAATATTCGCTTTTTGCCTACACTTCCTGCGGATGGTTTTTTGAAGATGTTTCAAGATTAGAACCCGTTAAAAATATGCAGTATGCCGAGCAGTCTTTCCATTACGCGAGAATGTTGGTTAAAGATAAAAACGCAAAATTTGTAGAAGAAGCTCATCAAGAATTTTTGGAAACTTTGGAAAAATCGATAAGCAATAAACCCGAACATCACACGGCGAGATATTTTTACGAGAAAGAAGAAAAAGAAGACGCTTTTTATAAATTGTATATTATCAATCATTTTATTTTTAATTTAATCGCTTCCGAGTATAAAGAAGATAATATAAATATTTTCAAGCATACGATAAAGGCGACTAAAAAAGAAAAAAATTATACCGAAGGAATATTGATAGATAATATCGATTCGGACATATATTTTAAGGCAAAAACTATCGAAGAAAATTACGAATTAAAAAATCAAATTCAGATTTCTCAAAATTATGACGAACTTGATAATTCACCCGTTCATACTTTATCGTTAAAAGATTTGACATCCGATGTGAGAGATAAATTTGCAAACGATATATTTAAAAAAGATATAAAAAAATTAGATAAATTGATGCATGAAATTTATCCCGAATACAGAAAATTATTTGATTATTTTAATTCAAACGGCATAACTCCCGATTATGATTACAGGCGGCTTATGGGCGCTATGGTGTCCCCAATTTTAAGAGAAAAAATTATTGAAAAAGGAAAAGACGCCTACGAAGAAGTTTCAAACGGATTAGAAAACGCGAGAAACGCGGGAATGTTCATTTCAAATAGCGGAATATCAAGTTTGGTTGGTAATAAAATTGAAAAAGCGTTAAACGAATTATATGAAACGGGAAACACAAAAATAATATTCGATTTATTAAGCGATATAAAATTTTTGTCAAATAACGATATGCCGATTGACAGAAATACTTACGAAAATATTTTTTATAAAATATTAACGAAATATAAAAGCGGAAATATTCAATTCGGCGAAGAAGAGAAAAAATTATTTATCGAATTAGGCTATTGGCTCAATTTCAGTATGCATGATATTTAATTAGCGCTTATATTATTTTTATTTTTTAATAAAAGGCTTCCGTTTATAAGACTTATAATAACTTCAAAAGAATCGTTCGAGTTACAATTAACATTTACTTTTAATATTTTTCCGTTTTCCGAAGAATTTTTTGCAAGCTCGACTTTTCCCATTTCTTTTCCAAAATTATCGTTGGTTATTATATAATATCCTTCGTTTTTCCATAAATAGTTCGCGTATTTTACCGCGTTGGAAATTGAATTTGGAACTTTATTAAAAGTTAGAATTTTTATTTTTCCGTCATCAAGAATTTCAATCTTTGGAATAATTTCAAGTCCGTTTACTTTATTAACCGAAGATATTGCATCGTTTTCTATATTGTAAAAAGATTCAAATTCTTTTTTTGTTTTTATGGATACGAAAAAATATGTCGTTAGCGAAGCGATTATAATAGTAAATATCGTAATTATTATTCTGTTTTTCATTTATTAAAATCGTTTATAGTTTCGTTTATAGATTTATTTTGGCAAATTATATTCGCTATTATTTTATTATTCTTTTTTAATTTTAGAATTCCAAAAATTATATAAATAAAAAATAAAACAAAAGAAAAAATCGGTCCCAAATTTTCAGTCGACATTAATTTGGAAAAATAATCTCCAATAACATATCCGACTATTAGGCAGATTAATGGAACTATATAAACAAAAAAATTTATTCCTCTTTTCAATTCTTCAACTTCTATAATAACATTGTCGCCTTTGCTTGCGTTTATATTATTTAAAGCTCTCAATACTATAGGTTTGCCCGAAGAACAAATCGAACAACCATCGCAGCTCGTTCCTCTTTGTAACTGAACTTTAGCTATATTATTATCGTAGGTTTCGACAACCAATGCAAATTCTCTTTTCATAATTTATCCTTTGTTTAAAATTTAAAATTAAAAACTAAAAATATTATATATAAAAAATTATTTTGTTTCAATAAACTTTAATCAATTTTAAAAATATTTTTAAAATGTTTGGAAAATAAAAATATTTCTCTGCTTTCTTCCCGCGAACTTTTCGGTTTAAATATTTCCACTGATTCAAAATTTTCTTTTAATTCTTTTTTGAAGTCTGGCAAATCTTTTCCGTCAAAAACTTTTATAAAAAAATTTCCTTCGCTTTTAAGAACTTCTTTAGCGAGATTGAATATTGATTTTGCCAAAGCCATCGAGCGAAAATGATTCGTTTCTTTATCGGATGTAGTATTTGGCATCGCATCGCTTACAACGACATCGAATTTTATATTATCAAAAGTAGTTAAATTCATTTCTTTAATATCGCCGAGTATAAAAGTAAATTTCGGATGAGAAAAAGAATTCGGAAGTATATCGACTCCGACAACCGAACCGCTTTTTAATATTTTATTAAGCATATACTGACTGAAAGAACATGGCGAGCATCCAATATCCAAAACTCTGTCGGACGATTTTATAAACTTAAATTTATTCTGCGCTTCTTCCAGTTTGAATACGCTTCGCGCTTTATAATTCTCTTCTTTTGCTTTTTTGTAGTAGAAATCTTTTATTTTTTTCATTTTAGAGATTATATTATATTTTCTATTTTTTTAAATAAATTTTATTCAAATAAAAATTAACCGATTAAAAACTTGAAAATAATCTACTATGAATATATAATTGATTTTAAATTTATGAAAATTTTACTAATAAAACAAACTTCACTGGGCGATGTTCTTCATATGACGCCCGTTATAAGAGCTTTGAAAAAATGGAAGCCCGAAGCCTCTATTGATATTGTAACCGATAAAAGAGCTTTGGGAATACTTGAAAATAATCCTTATATAAATAAATTATATGTCCTCGATATTTATAAATACGAAAAAGAAATTTTTAAATCTCCGTCAAAATTTATTTCGACTGTAAAAGAATTTTTTTCTCATATAAAAGAAGTGAGAAAAAAAAAATACGATATTGCAATCGATTTGCAGGGACTCGAAAGAAGCGTAATTTTTCTTTATTTATGCAAGGCTAAAAAAAAATACGCCAAAGGAAAATGGGCGTTCGTCAAAAGCAATTATTATGTCGATATTAACGCTATAGTGGGTTTGATTTCGTTTTTAAAATTTTTTGACTGCCCCGATGACGGAACGGATTTGGATTATTTTTTGCCCGAAACTATAGATGAAGATTTTAAAAATAAAATTGATAAAATAAAAGAAATAAAAAATTTTGAAATAGAAAAAAATTATATAGTGTTGTCACCGTTTTCAAGATGGGAAACTAAAGATTTGTCGATTAATAAAACGAGAGAGATAATATCGGAAATAAAAAAATTAAAAGACATTCAAATAATAGTTTCGGCGACTGCGGATTATAATAAAGAATGCGGGGAAATCGTAAAAGGTTTCGATAATGTTTTGAACGCTTCGGGGATTTTCACTTTATCCGAACTTGCATATTTAATAAAAAATTCTTCGGGAATGATAACGGTTGATTCTTTTCCGATGCATACGGGATGCGCGTTCAAAAAAAATCTTATTGCAATATTTGGACCGACAAGCGAAATCAGAGTTGGACCGATAGCGGAAAATTCGGAAGTTTTCAGAGCGGACAATATAGAATGCGCAAAATGTTATAAAAGAAAAAACTGCCCGAGCAATCATATATGCATTGAAAATATAGATGCAAAATTGCTGGCTAAAAGATTTATAGACAAAATAGAAAATAATATTAACGATATAAATTAATTAAAATTAAAATAAGAAACTTCATTAACTATATTTTTCGATTTATCCAAAACATCTTTGCTTGCGGTGGCTCCGTCTTCCGCTATTTTTGAATTCTCCTGCGTTATATTATTTAATTCGTTTACCGCTAAATTGATTTGAGAGATGCTGTTTTCTTCGTTTATTACCGAATTTGAAATATTAATTAATAATTCCAATACATCGTTTACCGAATTTTCTATTTTGCTCAACATATAAGAAGAGGCTTTAACGGACGCTTTTCCGTTATCTATTTTTTGTATGATGTCGGTAGAAATATTCGCTATATCTTTTGCCGCGTTTCCGACATTAATAGCCAAATTTCTTACTTCCGAAGCAACTACGGCAAAACCTTTTCCCTGTTCGCCCGCTCGCGCCGCTTCAACAGACGCGTTCAAAGCGAGGATATTGGTTTGTAATGCAATCTGCTCGATGGTGTCCGTTAATTCGGATATTTTTTTGCTCGCTTCGGCTATTTCGTTCATATTATCGGTAGTTGAATTTATCGCGTCCACTCCGTTTTTTGTGTCGGCGGAGACATTTTCGCTCATGCTTTTGGCGTTGTTCGCGTTTTTAGCGGTATCTTGCAAAGAGGATAAAACGAATTCTACCGAACTTGCCAATTCTTCCAAAGCGCTCGCTTGAGAGTTGGCTCTGTCGGATAAATTTACGCTTCCTTGCGTTATAATATTAACAGAATCGTTTATTCCGTTAATTTCGTTTTTCATGTTATAAATTATATCGCCAAGTTTATTTTGCATATCGTTAAGCGCCCTTATTACATCGCCCATTTGGTCTTTTTTATTTAATTCTTTATCGTTAAAGGAAGTGTTGAAATTTCCTTTCGACATCGATTCTATTATTTTAATCGTATTTTCCAAAGTGTTTGAAATAGGTTTAGCTATAGTAATAACGAGAACCAATTCTATAGCTGAAAGTAGAATCGATGTGGCTATAAGAATGATACCCAATGTTATTAAAGATTTTTGCAAATCATTTGTTCCCATAGAAGCTACCAATATATATGGAAGACTTTGAACTTTAGCCGACATATATACTTTATCTTTTTCTACCCAGCCGTAAGTATTGTTATTTAAAATATCATCTTTATGGTTTGATATAATCGAATTATCAAAAATATTTTGTTTTAATATGTAGGATTCGTTCGCGTTGTGGAAATATAAACCGTTATGATTAATTATATTTATATCATAATCTTTATTATTAATTATATCTTCAATAATTTTTGAAAATAAAATATCTACTCCGACTACTCCTAATAAATTTCCATTATTGTAAATAGCCTTTGAAAAAGTTATCACGATTGGATTAGTAGGGTCTATAATATCAATATAAGGTTCGGATACTACAATCTCTTTTGATGCCATTGCGTCTTTATACCAGCCTCTCGAGGTTTGGTCATAATCGGAGGACAATTCGCCTACGGTATTGAGCATATTTCCGCCGTCTTTATAAGGAACTCTTCCGCCGTAATATATATTCATTAAATCTTTATCGTTATTTACAATATTTACGAATGTCGTTTTTAATCTATTCATGTCGGTTTCTTTTTCCAAATATGAACAAATTATATTCACTTTTCCATAGAGAGATAAAATTTTATTTTCTAACATTAATGTCATAGTATTTATATTGTATTCTTCATTTTTTATAAATCTGTTTTTGTATTGCGGAAAATATAATATATAAACTATAACGCAAATAATGAATACGGAAACTATATAAGGAATTAGAAATTTAAGAACCAAGCTATTTTTTCTATTTTTCTTCATTGATTTTCCCCTCTTTATTTATAATATAAATAATTAACGAAAGAATACTTTATCATAACCTACAAGTTCATGTTTTGCAGTAGGCGGTTTAGAGGTTTCTCCATTAGATTCGCATTTAATTGAAAATAATAATATAAACGTTAATAATGCGATTAATAATTTGAACGATAAACGATTAGTTAAAAGCGTAGTATTGCCTTCTCTTCTCTTCTCTTCTCTTCTCTTCCATGAGAATTTATCTCCCGTTAAATTAGTTTATTCCGAAATTTTTTCTTTCGGTTTTTTATTTATTTTATGAACAAATTATAACATATTTAAAAAATAAGTCAACAGTTTAATTGAATATTTTTCATTATTAATATAAAATCTTTTTAATCAAAAAATCAATTTAATAAAAAATAAAAAATAAAGTATGGCAAAAAGCGTTATAAATATAGTCAATGTGTCGAAAAGTTTCGTCAATAAAATTTTGCTCGATAAAGTTAATTTGCTTATAGAAGAAAAATCCAAAATCGGAATGATTGGGCGGAATGGAGCGGGAAAAACTACTTTAATCAAAATACTTATGGGCGAAGAGGAAGCGGACAATGGCGAGGTAATATTTTCGGACGAAGTAAAAATCGGTTATCTTTCGCAGGGAGCTAATTTTGACGAAACGGAAAAAGTCATTGATTATCTTATGAGAGCGACTAATAAAGAATCTTGGACTTGTTCAAAAATTGCGAGCAGATTTGGAATCGACCATATAAAAGTTAATTATAATATTGGCGATTTGTCGAGCGGTTATAGAATGAGAATCAAACTTGCAGAAATGATGCTCCATGAACCGAATTTTTTACTTCTTGACGAACCTTCTAATTTTTTGGATTTGAATACTTTAATTGATTTGGAAAATTTTTTACTCGATTATAAGGGCGGATTTTTAATTGTCTCGCATGACAGAGAATTTTTAAAAACCACTTGCGAAAAAACTATTGAAATAGAAAACGGAAAAATCGTTTACTTTCCCGCCGATATAGAAGATTATTTTGAATACAAAGAAGAAAAAGAATCCTCGATAAAAAAATATAATAAAAATATCGAGGAGAGAAAAGCGCATTTGGAGAGATTTATTGAAAGATTTAGATATAAAGCGACTAAAGCGAAATCCGTTCAATCCCGCATAAAGCAAATGGAAAAATTAAAAACTATAGAAATATCTCATCCTGCAAAAAATGTAAAAATAAAACTTCCCGCCGTCCAAGAGAAAAAAGGTTTTGCGATAATTTCGGATAATTTGAATATAGGATACGATAAAAAAATTGTAGCTGAAAGCAAAAGAATAGAAATATTTAGAGGAAGCAAAGTCGCCGTGCTTGGACAAAACGGAGAAGGAAAAACGACTTTTTTAAGAACGATATCGGGAAGAATAAACGCACTATCGGGAACTTATAATTACGCTCAGGGAATAAAAATCGCGTATTTTGGAGAAGACACTTACAAAAATATAACGGCTAACGACACGGTTTTATCGTATTTGAAAAAGCATGCAAAACAAGGTTTATTGCATCAGGAACTTTTAACATTGCTCGGAAGTTTTTTATTTTCTGGAGACGATATTAATAAAGACATTAAAGTTTTAAGCGGAGGCGAAATGGCAAGATTATCGCTTTTATCCGCAATCACTCAATGCGCCGATGTTTTAATTTTGGACGAACCTACGAATCATTTGGATTTTGAAACCGTTGAAGCTTTGGCAAATTCTCTTAAAGATTATATGGGAACGATTTTTTTCACTTCGCATGACAGAACATTTACAAGTTTACTCGCCGATACGATTATTGAAATTAAAGATAAAAAAATCTCTCTCTATTCGGGCGATTATCAAGCGTATGTTTATAAAACGAGACTCGAAGCCTTAAAAGAAGAGGAAGAAGAAATTAATTTTCAAAATAATAATAAAAATAATATAAGCGAAAATAAAAATAATAGTTATGAAGATAGAAAGAAAATTAGAAACAGACTTTCAAAATGCGAAAGCCTATTAAAAAAATCCGAAAGTCAAATTAACGATTATAAAGCCGAAGAAAAAGAAATATTAAAATTTTTTGAACTTTCGGCAAATTATGACGAAGAAAAAAGCAAAAGATTATCCGAAATTAAAAAACTCATAGAAAAAGCGGAAAACGAATGGCTAACTATTAACGAAGAGATTGACGAGATAAAAAAATTATTGTAAGGCTTTAATCTCTTTTAAAGTTTCTTCTCTAATTTTTCCGTCAGTCTTTATAATATTTTCGATTGTAAGCGGAATATTAATCTCTCTATCGCAAATTTTTTGAACAATATCGAATATATCCGTAAAGCCGATTTTTTTCTCTAAAAAAGAATAAACGCATATTTCGTTTGCCGCATTCAAAACGCAAGGATAGAGTCCGCCTTTTTTACCGCAGTCGTAAGCGAGTTTAAGCATAACGAATTTGTCAAAATCCATTTTATAAAAATTAATTTCCGAATGCTCATATAATTTTAATTTTTCAAAAGGCGTGTTTTTTATTTCGGGGTAGGTTAGGGCATGCTGAATCGGAAGCCTCATATCGTTTTTTCCAATTTGAGCGTAAATCTCTCCATCAACAAATTCAACCATCGAATGAATCAAACTTTGAGGATGAATTATAGTTTCGATTTTTTCGTAATCCAAATTAAATAAATGATGCGCTTCTATAACTTCAAAACCTTTATTCATCATAGTGGCGCTGTCTATCGTAATTTTTCCGCCCATATTCCAAGTTGGATGTTTCAAAGCCATTTCCACAGTGACATTTTTTAATTCTTCTTTTGTAGTTCTAAAAAAAGGTCCTCCCGAAGCCGTTATTATGACTTTTGAAATCGGAGCGTCTTTGAAATGTCTTAATATTTGAAATATTGCCGAATGTTCGCTGTCTATCGGAATCAAACTCGCGTTATATTTTTTGAGTAAATCGTTTATTATATCGCCCCCGACAACCAAAGTTTCTTTATTTGCAAGCGCTATTGTTTTTCCTTTTTTTATCGCTTCTACAGTCGGCAAAAATCCCGCGTATCCCGTCAAAGCGTTTACCAATATATCGAATTCCATATCTCTAACAAATTCCGATATATTTCCTTCATAAATAATATTTTTTTCTTTTGAATTATTTTTAAAATCATTCAATGCGGATTTTGAAGATATATGAATTTTTTTGGGATTAAATTCTTTTATTTGATTTTTTATAATATCAATTTTGGAGTTGGTGGAAAGTCCGACTATTTCAAAATCGTTATAGAATTCTCTTATAACCGAGCATGTATTATTTCCTATCGAACCAGTCGAACCGAGTATGAGAACTTTTTTTTTCACTTTTCAATCCGTTTTATTTTAATTTAAAC
>NZ_JBNMIZ010000081.1:0-11187 GCF_050873525.1 Brachyspira sp.
ATATTATAAACACTTTTTTATTTTATTTTTATAGAATTATCAATTATTACTGATAAATTAACAATAATAATATAAAATAATTAAGAAAACCTCTTGAATTCCGAATTATTTTTTATTATACTATTTATAACAGTTTAATAAAAAATACAAATAAAATAACAATGGAGGAATAAAATGAGCGAAAATACCGCTTTACTAACCGAAGAACCTATTGTCGATAATGTCAAAAATTTAGTCGAAGAATGGGAAGATGTCGAAGGAAATCTTATAATGATTTTTCACGGCATTCAAAAACATTATGGGTATGTTCCCAGAAATGTTGCAAAGTATGTATCGGAAGAAATAAATGTTCCGCTTACGAGAATATATGAAATATTAACTTTCTATAATTATTTCACTATGGAACCGCCTGCAGACAATCATATATCCGTTTGTATGGGAACGGCATGTTATTTAAATGGAGCGAAAGATTTGATTGACGAGGTAAAATCCAAACTCAAATTAAAAGGAAACGAACAGTATTCTGAAGACAGAAAATACAAATTGGAAGAAGTTCGATGCATAGGTTGTTGCGGTTTATCTCCCGTTATCACTTTCAACGGAGAAGTCAAGGGAAGAGTGAAACCAGAAGATATGTCAAAACTCATAGACGACAACAACAATAAAGAATAAATTAACGGGAGAAAATTTTTATGGTAGAAAAATTAGACAGAAAAAAATTAGAAGAGCATAGAATAAGAACGGAAAAAGAAATAGAAATAAGAAAAGGAATAGAAACCGCCGAAGACAACAGATATCATATTTTAGTTTGCGGTGGAACTGCATGCGAATCGAATAAAAGCGAAGAGATAGTTCGATTATTAAAAGAGCATGCCGAAAAAAACGGAATCGGCGATAAAGTGCTGGTTATAAAAACGGGATGTTTCGGTTTTTGCAGTCAAGGTCCCGTAGTCAAAATAATCCCTGGCAGAGTTTTCTATACTCATGTTCAGCCCGAAAACGCCAAAGAGATAATAGAACAACATATAATGCAGGGAAAACTCGTCCTAAAAATATTATATAAAGAACAGAGAGAACATAGAGATTTTACTAAAGAGATTAATTTTTACGGAAAACAAAAAAGAATAGTCCTAAAAAACTGCGGTATGATAGACCCTGAAAATATTGACGAGTATATAGGAAACGATGGATATAAAGCCCTTTCAAAAGTATTGTTCGATATGAAACCGAAAGATGTCATTAAAGAATTGGAAATATCAGGACTCAGAGGAAGAGGCGGAGCGGGATTTCCTACTTGGAAAAAATGGAGTTTCGCCGAAGGAATCGAAGCAAAACAAAAATATATAGTATGCAATGCGGATGAAGGAGACCCTGGCGCTTATATGGACAGAAGTATTCTTGAAGGCGACCCTCATGCCGTAATAGAAGCGATGGCGATAGGCGGATACGCGATAGGAGCGAGCAAAGGCTATATGTATATTCGAGCGGAATACGGACTTGCGGTTGAAAGAGTGAAAATAGCTTTGAAACAGGCTTACGATTACGGATTATTAGGAAAAAATATTTTAGGAAGTAATTTTTCTTTCGATTTGGATATAAGACTCGGAGCGGGCGCTTTCGTATGCGGAGAAGAAACGGCGCTTTTGGCGTCAATAGAAGGAAGCAGAGGAACTCCGAGACCGCGTCCTCCTTTCCCAGTCGTAAAAGGATTATTCGGATGTCCTACGGTTATAAATAATGTGGAAACTTTTGCAAATATTACCGCTATAATAAATAACGGCGGAGAATGGTTTGCCTCTATCGGAACGGAAAATTCAAAAGGAACAAAAGTATTCGCTTTGACGGGAAATGTTAATGTATCGGGTTTGGTTGAAGTCCCTATGGGAACTACGATTAGAGAGATAATTTACGATATAGGCGGCGGCGTTCCTAACGATAAATTTGCAAAAGGCGTTCAAACGGGCGGACCTTCGGGCGGAATATTGCCAGAAGAATTATTCGGAACTCATATAGATTTTGATAATTTGGTTCAATTAGGCTCAATGATGGGTTCGGGCGGTATGATAGTTATAGACGAAGATAGAAATATGGTAGATTTTGCCAAATTCTATTTAGGTTTTTGCGTTGACGAAAGCTGCGGTAAATGTGTTCCTTGCAGAATTGGTGGCATGCAAATGTTAAGATTGCTCGAAAAGTTTACAAAACGAAGAGCGAAAGAAGAAGATATAGAAAAATTAAAAGAAATAGCTTTGACTATGAAAACCGCTTCTTTATGCGCGCTCGGAACTACGGCTGCAAATCCCGTTTTATCGACTTTGAAACATTTTGAAAACGAATATAAATCGGGAATATTTGTTAGAAATACTAATTAAAAGTTAGTAAAAATTTAATTAAAATGAAGGATAAAATTATGATAAAAATAAAAATAAACGGTAGAAATTTGGAAGTTGAAGAAAATATTACGATATTAAAAGCGGCAAAAAAAATAGGAATAAAAATTCCGACTCTATGCTATCATCCCGATATTCCTCCGACTTCGGCTTGCGGTATTTGTATGGTTAAACTTGCAAATATGGGAAATAAATATGTGCGCGCCTGTTCGATGCTTGTCGAAGAAGGAATGGACATTATAACTCATGACGCCGAAATAAATAAGGTGCGAAAGGGAGTATTGGAACTCGTCCTATCCGCTCATCCTAACGACTGTTTGAATTGTATAAGAAACGGAAATTGCGAACTTCAAACTGCTGCGGCGGATTTCGGAGTTAGAAATTCAAAATTTGAAAATATAAAACAGAATCATCCGAGAGACGAAACGGCGGGAAGTATAGTTCTTAATCCTGAAAAATGTATAAAATGCGGAAGATGTGTCGTGGTTTGCCAAGAAATGCAAAGGGTTCATGCATTGGGATTCGTAAATAGAGGTTTCGACACTTATTTTGCTCCAGTCGGAGTTTCGCTTAAGGATTCTACCTGCGTTGACTGTGGACAATGTGCGTCTCACTGTCCAGTCGCTGCAATATACGAAAAAGTCGACACTAAAGAAGTGATGGACGCTTTGGATAACCCGGATATTTATGTTACGGTTCAAATGGCGCCTTCGGTTAGAGTCGCTTTGGGAGAATATTTCGGACTTAAAGCGGGAGATAATATAACGGGAAAAATATACGCCGCTATGCGTTCATTGGGTTTCAATGCGATATTCGATACAAATTTCGGAGCGGATATGACAATAGTAGAAGAAGCGAACGAATTTGTCAAAAGATTTACCGAAAGCAACGGAACTGCGGTAATGACGACTTCATGCTGTCCCGCTTGGGTAAAATATATAGAAGAATATTATCCAGATTTGCTCGATAATGTTTCAACTTCAAAATCTCCTCATATGATGCTCGCCCCTATGATTAAAACATATTACGCGGAAAAAATGAAATTGAATCCAGAGAAAATATACAGCGTTTCCGTAATGCCTTGCACGGCTAAAAAGAACGAAATAAGAAAAAACGACACGATGAAATCGAGCGGTTATAACGATGTCGATGTGGTTATAACTACAAGAGAGTTTGCAAGAATGATAAAACATTACGGAATCGATATAGCGGGAATACAGGAAGAGGAAGCGGACAATATACTCGGAGAATACAGCGGAGCGGGAACTATATTCGGAGCTACAGGCGGAGTTATGGAAGCGGCTTTAAGAACGGCTTATAATATCATCTCGGGAACTAATCTTGAAAATGTGGAATTTAACGATGTTCGAGGTTTGAATAATGTTAAAAAAGCGACAGTAAAGATTTTGGATAACGATGTAAAAATAGCGGTTGTAAACGGACTTCATAATGTCGACCCCGTTATGCAAGAAATAAGAGAGGCAAAAGAAAAAGGCGAAAATCCTCCTTATAATTTTGTGGAAGTTATGGCATGTCCCGGCGGATGCGTGGGCGGAGGCGGACAGCCTTACGGAACTACAAACGAAGTAAGAGTAGACAGAGCTAAAGGTTTATACTCGGAAGATAAAAATACGGTTAAGCATAGATGTTCGCATGATAACGAGCATATAAAAATACTTTATAACGATTTCTTGGGAGAACCTTTGGGAGAAAAACCGCATCATTATTTGCATACCGAATATAAAAAAGCGGATAAATATACAAAATAAAAAATATAAAGTAGAAAGTAAAAACGGAGTTATAATAAATATAGCTCCGTTTTTTAATTAAAAAATTATTAGAAGAAACATTTTAAACTTTTTGCAGCTTTCTTTTATCTTTCGTAAATATCTGAATCAAAACTAAAATAGTTATAATCGATAATCCCGCGACATCCGTAATCCATCCAGGGTCTATCATTAATAAGCCCGCAATTATAAAAAATATTCTTTCAATCCAAAGGCATTTTCTGAAAACATATCCTTCCAAACCAGAAGCGACTCCGAACATGCCGATAATGGAAGTTATAATTATCTGGCATGTTAAAAGAACTCTTATAAAGGTGTAATTGAGTTCAATTCCAAACATGCCCCTAACAGATGTTATAATTGTCTGTATTTCTCCAGTCAAAGCAGAGTCTATCATAAGAATCTCGGGATTGAATATAAATATATAAGGAATTATAAAAGCTCCTATTGCCAATTTGCTCGCTTCGAGTCCCGTTTTGAAAGGGTCCGATTTCGCTATAGCCGCTCCCGCCATCGCAGCCAAAGCCACGGGAGGAGTGACATCCGCTATTATGCCGAAATAAAATACGAACATATGCGCCGCCAATGGCTCAAACCCCAAATGTATTATCGCGCTTGCGGCTATTGTGGAAGTTATCAAATAATTTGCTGTAGTTGGAACTCCCATGCCGAGTATTATCGAACTTATCATAGTAAGAACTAAAAGTAGAATGGAAATTCCTCCCGATATTGAAACCAGTCCCGCTCCGACTTTCAAGCCCAATCCCGTAAGAGTTATTACTCCAATAACTATGCCCGCCATCGCGCATGCAATTGCAACGCTTATTATATTTCTTGCCGCATTGCAAAATACATCGATTATATCGTTTATTCCAAAGCCGATTTTTCTTTTATTAACAATATCTATAATATCATTTATTATCGCAACGACAGCCGCAGATATTATTCCCATTAATCCCGCGTATATAGCCGTTTTTCCGAGAGCGAAAAATACTATAATAGTTAAAAGCGGAATAACCAAATAGCCTCTTTTAAGTAATAGTTCGCCAAATTTTGGAAGAGATTCTTTAGATAAACCTTTAAGTCCCGTTTTTTTTGCTTCGAGATGAACCATTATAAATATTCCCGTAAAATATAAAATTGCGGGAATTATAGCCGCTTTAGCCACTTCCATATAAGGAATTCCCAAACTATCAGCCATTAAAAAACTTGCCGCTCCCATTATAGGAGGCATAATCTGTCCGCCCGTAGAAGCCGAAGCCTCGACCGCGCCCGCAAATTCTGAACGATAACCGAGAGATTTCATCATAGGAATTGTAAAACTTCCCGTGCCAACGGTATTTGAAACCGAACTTCCCGAAACCGTTCCAAACATTGCGCTCGTTAGAACCGCGACTTTTGCGGGACCTCCGTCAAAACCTCCAGCTATAGCGTTGCAAATATCTATAAAAAACTGTCCTATTCCCGTTTTATCAAGCAAAGCCCCGAAAAATATAAATAAAAATATAAATGTTGCCGAAGCTCCAATCGGCGTTCCCATTATTCCTTCCGTATTATAAAATAAATGAGAAACGAGTCTTTGATAAGAATATCCTCTATGATTCAAAAATCCCGGAGCGTAAGAACCGAATAAAGCGTATATTATAAATATTAAAGAAATTATTAAAATTGGAAGTCCCACTATTCTTCTGCAGGCTTCGAATAATATCAATATTCCTATTATTCCTATAAAAATATCTAAAGTCGTATATATTCCCGCTCTTCTAACTAGAGAATCAAAATTAATTACGATATAACTCCAAGTAGCCGCTCCGACTATGGCAAGTATAATATCGTAGAACGGAAGTTTATCTTTCGGCATATCTTTTTTCATTGGAAATAGCAAATAAGCCAAAAGAATCACAAAAGCCAAATGTGTCGCTCTTAAAACTTGAGCGGTTATTCTGCCCGAAAGTATGGAATATAATTGAAATAAACAAAATATTGTAGATATTGCTATGATTAAATATTTTTTCCAATCTTTATATCTTCTGTATCTCGATTCGCTGTCATATTTGCTCATATAATCGTCTATTTCTTCGGCGGTTAAAATGTGAATATGATGATTTTCTTTACTCATTGTGCCTCCATTTTATTTAGTTTATTTATAATTAATTTAATATATTCAAATAAAGATAAAATTTTATATTCTATCTTTAAGCTGCTTTGCGGTTTAAATATTTTTTTTAATTCTATTTTCTCTCCGTCAATTTCTATTATATGATTTGCGATAGTTCCCACAAATAAATATAAATTGTCTATTTTTTTATTTATATCGTTTATTTCCATATAATCGTCCGTCCTTATAAAATTTTGCGTTTCTTCAGGTTCTGGTATTCCCGCTCCGTAAGAGACAAATCGGGTTTTTGAGAGAATAATATTTTTATCTTTAATAATATAATAATCTCTAACCAATCCCTTATTGACGGAATGAGTATATGAAATCACAAACTCTTTATTTTTTATATTAAAAACTTTTTTGTTTATAAGCAGTTTAGGAAATATTGGCTTAAATAAGATAATTATTAATAAGATAACGGCGGTTAATCGTATAATAGTTTTTTTTATCTTTTTACTATAATTACTATACATACAATTAACCGACTTATAAATTATCTATTTATTGCACATGATATCCTAATTCTTCATAATATTTTACCGCGCCAGGATGAAAAGGAATTGAAACTCCTCTAGGAGCGTCTTTAATATCAAGTTCGTTTCCTTTAGCATGAGCAAGCGATAAATCCGACTGCTTGTCAAATAGAGTTTTTATCATGTTATAAACTTCTTCTTCTGGAATATTGTTATTAACGGCAATAGTCGCTTTAACGGCTACGGCTTTAGTGTCGGTATTTACTCCATTGTAAGTGCCTGCTGGTATATCAACTTCGGTATAATATTTATATTGAGAGGTAAGCTCTCTGATTTGCGTATTTCCTACGGGAACTAAAACTATATCGGTTGATAAAGATAATTCCTGTAAAGCCGCGTTAGGAACTCCCGCGACTATAAAACAAGCGTCCAAAGTTCCGTTTTGAAGTCCATCGCTCGATTCTTTAAATGAAAGGCTCGATTTTCTAATATCGTCAAATGTCAAACCGTAAGCTTCCAATATTTGTTTTGCGTTAAATTCCACTCCGCTTCCCGCGTCTCCAACCGAAACTCTCTTTCCTTTAAAATCGGCTATACTTCTTATTCCGCTCGATTTTGTTGCCGCTATTTGAACGAATTCGGGATATAAAGTAAGTATTGCCGAAAAATTGCTTAAAATTTCACCCTCGAACATATCCGTTCCGTTATAAGCGTAATCCATGACATCGTTTTGAACGAAAGCCAAATCCGCTTCGCCTCTGTTTATCAATCTTAAATTTTCCGCAGAAGCGCCCGTAGATTGAGCCGTTACATTCATGCCTTCGATATTATTATTCCATAGATTCGCTATTACTCCTCCGAAAGAATAATAAGTTCCGCTCGTTCCTCCCGTTGCAAATACATAATTTTTATTTGCGCTTTTGGAACATCCTATTACGATTAAAAATAATGAAGCCGAAATAATTATTAGCTTTTTCATAGTTAAGTCTCCTTTACTTAAATTAGTTATTTTTAATATTTATTAAATATAATACATTTTATAGGTTTTAAAGTCAATATTACTATTTATGATAATAAAATAAATAAAAAAGCGTATCTCTATTAAAATTTAAATATAAAATTAAAAATAGAGATACGCTCGTAGACTAATTTAATCAATCAATTTAAGCTTTTGCAAGAGATTCGCCTAACTCCACGCATTGATTAAGCCCGTTGTCATCGGGAGTAAGATTGACGATTAAACCGTCTTTAACCAAAGAAGCGCCCGCCGAAGAAACATCCTCCTGCCAAATTCTCATCCATTCTCCGTCTCCCCAATCGTAAGAACCGAATAAAGCTAATTTTTTGCCCGAAAGTTTACTTTTGATGGAATCGTAAAAAGGCTGGAATTCCGATTCTTCTAAAACCTCCGCGCCCATAGCGGGACATCCTAAAGCAAGTTTTGAATAATCGTCCACATTTCCAGAAAAACTTGAAACCGAAAATAATTCGGCACTTGCCCCAGAATTTTCAATCCCTTTTTGCACGCTTTTTGCCATAGCTTCGGTATTACCCGTGCCGCTCCAATAAATTATAGCAATTTTATCGCTCATTTTTATCCTCCAAGATATTTAATTTATTTTTTAGTTAATGTGATTTAACAAATTACTATAGCTTTCTATTATCTCTAAAATATTTTTTCCTTCCAAAAAAGTATTTGTGTAGAATAGTCTGCATCGATTGTAGCTGTCGAAAGTTTTTATGGCGTCATTTTTATTATGATAAACTTTCCAATAACCAGAATATAAACAGTTTTTACCGTAATTATTTATAAAACCGCAAATATCGATTAAAGGATAGCCCAAAAATATTCCTATTTCATGCGGAAAACTTTTATAATTTTTCATTTTCTCGCTTAAAATTTGAATATTCTTATACATATTATGCGAATTATATCCGCAGTCGCATAAAAACTTTGAAACCTCTTCGCTTTCGATATAGTTTTTTAATTTTTCTTTATTATAAACATACACGATAACTTTGGAATCATAATCTTTCAAAACGAATAAATTGATTCCTCTTTTGCCGAGCAGTTTATTATAAAAAACTATTTTCTCGCATAATTCTTTTTTAGAATCATAATGATATGTAAAGATATTCGCTATCTTTATTCCCGCCAAAGTAGGCGCTGAATGATTTATTAGTAATTCATCAAACATATTAACCTCTTTTTTGTTAGTTAATTCTAACATATATTGTTAAAAATGTCAATAATTTTGTTAAAATAATCTAACTTTTATTTTATAAAATTAGAATAAAAAATTAAATTTTTTTATTAAATTTTTTATTTAAAATATTCGATAATATAAGTATAATTGTTAATTTTGGAGGCTTAACTATGGAAATTTCAATTAATTCTATTCATTCCAATACGATGTTTCCTTTAAGCAGACATGTATATAGCGCGGGACTTAATGTTTACAATTCTTCTCAATCTGCAGGAAAAATCGCAAGTATGGTTTCGGTGCAAGGCTCATCAGTTGCCGTAAATTATAATATCGGTGGCAAATTGAATGTTTACGCTTGATTAAATTTTTATTAATCGAGTATAAATAAAATCAAAGTAAACCATCGCTATTAGGATTAGGCATTTCAAAAAAGCTAAAATGAAATCCTATTTGAACTCCCAAATCGATTGAAGATAATCTTTGTTTGTCGGGTTCTACTCCTCTCACTCTAACTTTTGGGAAATCATAATTAAAATAAAAACTCAAACTATTTCCGCTTCCCATATAAATATTATCGTATCTCAAACCTATAGTAAATTTTATATAAGGAATGTATAAATCGTCAAATTTATTTTTTAATCTTCCGTAATTTAAAAGCTCTATTATATTTTCGTATCTGAAACTTCCGCCGAGCGGGACTTTGATTCCTCCGCCAAATCCAACCGTGAAACAATAAAATAATCCTTCGACATAAGCTCCGATATTCATGCTGTCAAATACATTTATCTCTTTTCTATTATTTTGAAAATTTTTGAATGCAAAAGCGTCTCTATAATATCCGAAATCGAAACCTAAAGATATTAAATAAAGTCTGTTTTTATTTAGCATAAAACTATATCCAAATTGCAATAAAGCCCCGCCTTCAAAAGCGGATTTTGACTCGTAATTATCTCTGGATGCGCTTCCGCCGTTTTTCTCTATTTTATAATCTGGCAAACTTCCAACAAGCGGAATCGACAATCCGAAACTTGGAAATCCGATTTGAGAATATAGATTAACCGCAGATAATATTAATAAAGCAAATAAAATAATTATTCTTTTCATTTGAAAATCCTTTTTGTATTTTAGATTATATTTTTTAATTTATAATTTATTTTAACTACAAAGTCAATATATAATTTCAAAAATATTTAATTTATATATTTTGACAAATTAAAATATTCTGTTATAATAACCTTATGAAGAATAATGAAAACAACATTGTAGTTAAGAAATTGAACGATTACTTTATCCGCTATTTTTTCGGGTTGGAAGGAGACGAAGATTTATTATTAAGCTTTATAAATGCAGTAATGATTGATTCAAATTTTGCAACTTTTGTATCTGTAGAAATTATTAATCCGTTTAATTTATCGGAAAAAGCAAATAATAAAGAAAGTATCGTAGATTTGAAAGCCGTAACTGAAGACGGAACTATCGTAATAATAGAAATTCAAACTTATTCCACAAAAAATTTTTTTGAAAGAACGCTTTATTATTGGAGTAAAAATTATTCAAGCGTTTTGAAAAAAGGCGATGATTATCCAGAATTGAAGCCTGTAATTAGTATTAATTTGATTGACGATATTTTATTTGACAAGACCGATAGCCGAATGCATACTTGCTATTTATTAAAAGAAAAAAATAGTAATAAAATTTTGACGGACCATATCCAATTACATTATGTAGAAATTCCTAAATTCGATAAAAACGCTGATATTAAGAAAGAATTAAAAAATTGGATTTTATTTTTAAAATCAAACAAGGAGGAAGACATGTCTCAATTATTAAAAGAAGACACGATTTTTGAAAAAGCAATGAAGAAGTATAATTATTTTACAGACAACAAAGATTTACTCAACGAATATGACAAACGAGAGGCTTATTTATTTTATCAATCGAGCTTAATGCGAGGCTCAAGAAAAGATGGCTTTGAAGAAGGAATAAAAGAGGGAGTAGAAAAAGGTAAACTTGAAGGCTTAAAAGAAGGAATAATAGAAGGAATGGAAAAAGGAATAAAAGAACGCAATTATTCTATAGCCAAAGGTATGAAAAAAGACGGCGCGGACATTAACCTAATCTCAAAATACACAGGCTTACCCATTGAAGAAATAGAAAAACTTTAATCTATAA
>NZ_JBNMIZ010000082.1:0-10986 GCF_050873525.1 Brachyspira sp.
AATATATTATGTGTATTTTTTAAAAAAAGTAAAGTAAAATTTTCTAGAATTCTAAATAATCAATTAGTAAAACTATATAAATTTATCAATAAAGTTAACATAATTTTTATAAATATGTTAATAAATAAAAAACGATTCGACAAACGCCTTAATATATACTATATTTTAATAATGAACGATAAAGAATTAAACGATATATTTTCAGTCGAAGCCGTTAATTTCATGAGAAAATCAATAGTGGAATCCTACGGCAACGAAGTATATTTTGGAATAAATTTTAACGCTTTTGGAATTTTAGACCATATTGAAGTTATGGCGAGAGGAAATAAAGATTCCGTCCCAGCGATTATATCTCTATCTTTGGAATTTGACGCCGTTATTCATAATCATCCATCGGGACAATTAACGCCTTCGAGAGCCGATTTGACGATTGCGAGCGAACTTGGAAATAACGCGGGAGTCGGTTTCTATATTGTAAATAACGATGTTGACGATTATTACGAAGTCGTTCGTCCTATAAAATCGGAAGACACAAAAACTATAAACAGTCCCGAAGCTTTATATATGTTTACCGAAAACGGACTTTTAAGCAAATTATTAAAAAAATACGAATACAGACAGGAACAAACCGAACTTGTCGAAGCCACTATTGAAGCTTTCAATAATAATAAACATTTAATATCTGAAGCGGGAACGGGAATCGGAAAATCTTTCGCTTATTTAATTCCCGCTCTATTATGGCTTAAAGAAAATAAAACGAGAATTGTCGTTTCTACAAATACGATTAATTTGCAGGAACAGATTATTTCAAAAGATTTGCCTTCAATAATCGACACAATCGCGCCAACCGTGAAATACGCTTTAGTCAAAGGAAGAAATAATTATGTCTGCATAAAAAAAGTAAAAGACGGATTAAACGATATAGACAAATTGGATTTTGACGAACAGATTAATTTTTTTGAAAGTATTGATAATTGGCTTAATATAACTAGAGACGGTTCTATAACCGATTTGGGATATAAACCGAAAAGCGAATTATGGGAAATGGTTTGCTGCGACACCGACACTTGCACTCATAGAAAATGCGAATATTTGGAAGAATGCTATTTTTATAAAATGCGAAAACAATTAAACGCCTCTCAGCTTTTAATCGTCAATCATCATATATTATGCGCCGATTTATCTTTATACGCCGAAACTGCTGGAAGATATAGTTTGCTTCCAAGATATACGAAAGTTATAATTGACGAAGCTCATAATTTTGAAAATTCCGCTTCGAGTTATTTTGGAAACGAAGGAAGTAAAAACGGAATATTGAAAGCTTTATTTTATATTTCAAGAATGAAAAAAAATAAAAGAATCGGAATCATAGAAAATATTAATAATATGATGAACGAAAAAAAATCTATCATTGAAAATAGCGATTATAAAGAAATAATAGAACTTATAAATGCGACTCATGATATAACGAATAGAGTGCGAAATATTGTGGACGAATCTTCAAAACAATTCATAACTTATTGCCATAAAAATATTAAAACTAAAGAAGGTTTAGGATATAAATTTAGAATAAGCCCCGAAATCGTTGGCACGGAACATTGGCAAAACGAAGGAATTAAACCTTTAAGAGAAATCGTTATAATAATCGGCTCTTTGGTTAATCTATGCGACAGATTATATAAAAAATTTTTCGATATTGCGATAGAAAATAATTTTGACTACGAAGAAATTGCTCAAATGTCAAACGCTTATTTGGAAAGATTAAAAAATCAGCTTGTATCTTTAAACTCCGTGATAGATTATAAGAAAGACGAATATATAAGATGGATTGAAGCGAGACTAACAAAAAAAGGAAACATTATTCTTAACTGGCATTTGACTCCCGTAACCGTTGCGAAAAGTTTAAATGACTTTTTATATTCAAGATTCGATACGGTGGCAATGTATTCGGCGACTTTAACAGTTTCAAAAAGTTTTAATTTCTTTTCAAATCGGCTTGGATTCGATTATATAGAACAGAATAAAAAAATAGAAATTTATTTGGAATCTCCTTTTAACTACGAAGAAAACGCGAGACTTTATATTGCAACCGATATGCCCGATGTGGCGAGCGAAACTTTCAACGATTTTACTTCAAAAGTTTTGCTCAAAATATGCGATATAACGGGCGGAAGAACTTTTATATTGTTTACATCTTTTTCTTCTCTAATGAATGTTTATCAAAGCACGGAAAAAGAATTAAAGAAAAAAAATATAAACGCGCTGGCTCAAACTTCTTCGATACATAGACATACTTTGCTCGATATGTTTAAAGCCTCTTCGAATAATGTTCTTTACGGAGTCGATTCTTTTTGGGAAGGAGTCGATGTTTCGGGAAAAAATTTGGAAGTGGTAATAATTCCAAAACTCCCTTTTGCCGTTCCAACCGACCCGATAAGCGAAGGCAGATACAGATATATTGAAGAAAACGGAGGAAACGCTTTTATGGATTACGCTTTGCCTCTCGCCGTTATAAAATTTAAGCAGGGTTTCGGGCGACTCATAAGAAGCAAAGAAGACAGAGGAGTAGTATTCGTTTTGGACAGAAGACTTTACGGAAAAAACTACGGCATAAAATTCATTCAATCTCTTCCAAAAGCTAAAGTATTAAAAGCGAGTATGAAAGAAATTTTTGAAGACATGAATAATTTTTTTGACAATTTTTAGTAATAATTTTTTTGGCGACTGCCCGCAAATGCGGCTTAAAACGCTTGACAAACGCTAAAAAATTTACTATAATATAAATACCTTAAATAAATTTTTTGGAGGCAAAAAATGAAATACTGTAAATTCATTAGTCAAGTCAAGCGCTAAAATTATATCTTTAATCGCATTATTTATATTATTATTTTCAATTAGCTGTAAAACAAAGTTCAATCCAAGTGAAGAACCGAGCGAAGAAACATATAACGGTTTAATACCTAAAGAATTTTTGGGAAAATATATACCTTATTATAATAATAATTATAATTATGATGATTATTATGAAGCTACATCTTCTAATATTCTTATTTATTCTTCTAAAGATGTGACTGAGAAGATGAATATTACACTTAGAAGATATGCGGATGGGGATTCAATCTTAATAGCTGAACATGGCGGCAGTATACATTTTTACACAAATAAGGAATCAAAAAGACAATTATTTACTTTTTTTATGGTTCCTATGGATGCTAATCCTACTCTTATTCATATAGACGATATAAATAAATAATTTTTGAAATTTAGATTTTAGGGAATGCATAAAATAAAGCGTTCCCTTTTTTGTTCTTGAAAATATTTCAATATATATTATAATGAATATTATAATTTTTTAATAAAATCAAGGAGAAAAATATGAGTTTAAAAGTTGACGATAGAGGCAAGGCAAAAGTGGTTAGCCTAACGGGAAAAATGGATGTAAGTTTATCTATGACAATCGAGCAGGAATTGGAAGAACTGGTAGATTCTGGAGCGGTTAATTTGATTTTGGAAATTTCGGGCGTGGAATATTTGAGTTCGAGCGGAATCAGAGTTTTTATCGCGATTATGCGAAAAGTCAAAGATAAAAATGGAAAAATCGTTCTCGCTCAAGTTCCAGAAACTATCAAAAAAATATTGAAAACCGTAGATTTGGAAGATTTATTTGAAGTTTACGATTCGGTTGATAAAGCTTTAGAATCGTTTTAATTTTATTTAAATATTTTAAAAATTATTTTATATTTTATGAAAGTAAAATTTATATTATTCTTTTTAGGTTTATGTTTAGTTTTTTCATGCGCCAGCCGACAGAGAAGCGCCGATTATAGATTTGATAGCAGACCGTTTTTAAGAGAGTATAAAAAATATTCCCTTACTTCGGGCGAAAATAATCCCGCTTTAGATTCGGTTATAGACAGAGAAGGAACTTGGATTTATTATTCGAGGGAAAATGCGGGAAATACAGACATATTCGCGGTAGATTCTTATAATTTGGAAACATTTAGATTAACGCGAAGCCCGGGAATAGATTCTTCAGTTTCGGTAGATTCAAAATCTAAATATCTGGTTTTTTCTTCTACTCGAGATGACGCTTTCGGAGATATTTATTTATACAAACTTGTAAATATTTTCAAAGTCCGAAAAAGCAGAAAAAAATTAGAAGATTTGGAACAAAGCATTGTGAGGCTTACCGATTACAAAGGATACGATACCGACCCCGTAATATCGCATAACGGAAATATTATAGCTTTCATATCCGACAGAGACGACAAAACGAAAAAACTATTCACAATGAAACCGAACGGAAAAAATATAAATAAAATTTCCGATTTGGAGGCAAGTTCTCCAGCTTTTTCATTCGATGACAGATATATAACTTTTATAACTTCAAAAATCGGAGAGCCTTATTCTCAATTAGCGATTTTCGATTTGGAAACTAAAACCAATTTGACGATTTTAACCGACACAAAAACTTTGAAATTCAATCCTTCGTTTTACAATAACGATACGATTATTTATTTTGAAATAGAAGAAGATTCGGACGGAGACGGCAATTTAACCTATTACGATAAAAGACGATTAATGTCATATTCTTTAAGCACGGCGCAATATTATGTTTTATCGGAAGACACTCAATTAACCTCTTTCAATGTCGCCTACCCTTCCGCTTTAGTCGGCGCTTATGTTGTAAATACCAACGGAACGAGCATAGTCACGATGGGTTCTACGAAAGAATATTTTATAAAAGACGATAACGCCGAAAGAATGTATAGCACTTTTTCCGAACTTCCTTACGATAAAAAAGAAGAAGTTATAGATAAATTTCCAGAATATTTTCCATTTAAAGAAGACGAAAATAATGTGGCAAAAGCATATTTCGATATAATGATTCAGTCATATACAAATGAAAAAAACGATATTTATTTAAGCGCGAAAAATACTCTTATTAACAGTTATGATGAAACGCTTTTTGGATTTTTAGCGGATAAAATAGACGGCGCTTTTGACACGAATTGGCTTGATAAAAAAAATTATACGAACGAATATTTTTTATCGAATAATACTCAAAATATTGAAAATAATATAGCTTGGGCGGGCTTTATTTCGGCTAATGAAAAATATAAATCTCAAACGAATAATAAAACATCTTTAAATATTCTTACAAATATAATTAATTTGAATACGGATAAAGATTTATATATTTTAATTTCAAAATTATACAGCCATTCGCTCGAAGATAATAATTACGAATATACAAACGATTTGTATAAAATTCCTTACGCGAGAAGAGATTTAATATTTTCCGAAAGATTGGAAATAGCGAAAGATTTTTTGAAAGATTCAAAATTTTCCTACGAATATATAATAGAGAATTCTCATCCTTATTTTCCTACATCCGTTGCGGCGCGGTTAATGTATTTGGACGGACTCATTCTTTCGAGGAATTATGACGATGCCACGAATATATTTCAGCCCTATTTGGAATCGAATAACGATATAATGAAAGCTTTGGGTTATTATGCGAACGCTAAAGTTTTAATCGCAAAAGAAGACGAAGGCGCTTATATTTTATTAAAGAACGCTTTGAATTCTGGCGGAAAAAATTTTGATTCCACTTATGAAGCGGAAGATTCTAAAAATATACTTGCAAACTATTATAAATCTTTGGCGGACAAATCTTATAACGAAGGCAAATATGCGGCGGCTTACGATAATTATAAAGAAGTTTTAATTTATAATCCAAGCGACAGAACCTCTTCTGCAAGATTAATCGAAAGCGGACTCAGAGCTTACGATACTATAGACTCGCTTGAAAAAACTATAACGGAAAGAGAAAAAAATCTTTTATCGACAAGATATTCGGAACATGAAACTCATGCGGAACTTGCAAACGCTTATTATTATTTGGCAAACAGATATTACGGAATAGCTATGTCAAAACAATATAGCAAAGAGAGATATGTTTTAAGCGAAAAGCAGAGAGAGGACGGTTTTTATTTATATTTAAATAAATCTTTCAATACGATAGTCGATAAAGCGGTTTCATATATGGATTTTGCAATATTTCTTTATCCAGACGATGCGGACTATTATATTAAAAAAGCGGAAATGCTAACATTCTCTCAGTCGCTTCAAATGCAGGTTTATCAGGATGATAAAACTTATAAAAGCGTTATAGAACTTGTGCCGAGTTATAGAGATAATAATGTCAATAACGATAGATATGTCGGTTATAATAAATTATCTTTTCAAAGCGTTAATTTGGAAAGCGATATTATAGATTCTCTTATAATGGCAAAAAGCAAAGTAAAAACCAAACCAAATATGGTGTCGATAATGCTTGCCAATTCCTATTTAATGAACGGCAGATATTCGGACGCGGCTGCGGAATATAAAGAAGCGGAAATATTATTAAACTCAGTCGGAAGCGAAAAAAGTAAAGCTTGGTATCATTTCTTTTACGGCTATTCTTTGTGGATGAATAACGAAGTAGAAAATGCTTATAAAGAATATGAAACGGCGCGAAATTTATTTGAAAAATTGGGAGATAAAGAAGCGATATATAAAATTGTAGGCTATACTTCGGTTGCGGCGATAGAACAGAAAGATTATAAAAAAGCTATAGAATCTTTGCTTGAAAGAGATAAACTCACAAAAGAAAATATAAATCAAAACGAATTAAACGAACTTTTGCTTGCGGCATGCTATTTGCAGCTCGAAGATTATAATAACGCTTTGATATACTGCGACAATGTTAAAGAAAAGATAGACAATTTGGATTCTTCAGTTTATACTCCGAATTATTTGAGCGCCACGATTTACGGAACGGATATAAATATAATTAATTTGGGACTCGCTTCATTTGGAGGCTATATTCCGGGCGAACCTCTTAATGTCGATAAACAGCAAATGCTATATTCGATATATCAGGAATTATACGAAAAAATGGGAAGATATTCCGATTCGAGAGAGGCTTTATCTTCTTACAAAAATTATATTTTGAAAGATACTCCGAAAAAGTCTATAAAACCTTTAATGCTCGCCACTTATTATAATAACGAAGGATATTTATATTATAGGCAGGGTTCGATTTCAAATTCCATAATATCTTTTAAGGCTTCTATAGACGAATATAAAAAAACTATAGATTCTAAAGCTTTGGAAAATAATCCTAATTTGGCTTACGAAAACGCTCAAAATGACGCTAAAAATTATTTGAGTTTATCTTCTTTATATTTAAGATATTTGTCGCAAACAGATTTGACTTCAATTAGAATAGAATTTTTTAAAGAATTATTTAACACGACAAAAAATTTGCAAGTATTGTCGACTAATAATTCCGTAAGTTCTAAAGATAGATTATTATTGTATTCGCATATTGCCGCTTTTCAATATATAATGGCGCTTAAACTCACAACCGAAGCGGACAGTTCAAGATTCAAAAAAAGGAGAGACGACCCTTTGGATATGAGCGGACATGACATTAATGTTCAAAGATTATATATGCTTAAAGACGCGATAGACAGATATAAATATATTCTCTCTTCCAATTCCAATTTTCCAGTAGACTTGAAAACGGAAATAATAATTAGATATAATTTGGCTAAAGCATACGAACTCGCGGGCTATATTGAAGAAGCGGCAAGAGAATATATGTCGGCATACTCGAAAGCTCAAGTTTCGGCGTTTGCGGTTGAAGAGATTGCAATATTAACGACTTTAATCGATTTCAGCACGAAATATAGAGAGATTTATCCCGATAGTTTGGATTTTCCGATACAATATGTTTTTAGAATTTTAAGAAGACTCAGAGAAAGCGTATTCATGATAACTTTCGTTGAAGACAATAATTTTATTTTGGAACAGGCAAAATATAAGGTTATAGAATTTTTGGGAGAGAATTATCCCGATGCAAGTTTTAATGTCCTAGCGATGTTTGACGCGATAGAAATGCGAAGAAAATTTTTAAACGGCAGACTCTACACTTTGGGAGAAAATAATTATTATTTAAAAGATTATTACGAATTATACGATAATGTTCTTTATTCTTATAGAAGATATTTGGATTCCGTTTCGACTCCTTACGACAGCAAAAAAGAAGCGTCCACTTTAAAAGAAATTACCGAATACGAAAAAGAGGCTATAAAAAAATTCGACAATACGCCGATAGAACATATAGTTATATGCGATGTGAGAGCGGAAGATATTGATAAAGCGATGCGCGAGGATGAGACTTTTGTTTGGGATACTTATTTTGGATATAGATTTGTGCGTGAAAATAAAAAAAGTTATTTCTATATGCAAACCAACGATAACGCAAATGACAATAGTAATTATAATTTTAAAACTAAAAATTATGTTTCTCATATAGGAGATAATCCGCTAAAAATAAGCGACACTAATATTTTTGTGAGGGAATTATATGATTCTACGGAGTATATGCTTCCTCCAAAAACCGCTTATATAGACAACAGACTTCTTTCATTTTTTAGAACGGGCAGAAACGATGAAAAAAATATAAATAGCGTAAGTTCGATTTCGTCTAATAATAATTCCACTAATCAAACTAATCAATATATTTATAATGTCGCCTATACAAATAATTTGACGAATAATTTTGCAAATACCAATATTAATACGAATAGAAACAGAAGAAGAATATTTAAATTTATAGAATTAAAAGATATTATTACAAATTCCTATGTTCCTTTGATTGTCGATATAACGGGAGCGAGCGGTTCGGACATTTCAAATATAATGAAAAAAAATCTCTATATTGTATATTCCGATAAAGAAACTTTTGAAAAAAATAAAAATCTTTTGAAAGAAATTAATAATATGGCTTTGGTAGTCGGAAATTCAAATAGAGAATCGAGAATTTTATTTTATACAAATTATTTAAGAAGAATAGTTACAAATTCTTTGGAAAACAGCATGAAAGGTTTTGACGGAAATTTATTTACCGTTTATGGAAAGCCCGATAACAGCATGACTTCTTTATCAAACGAGGCTTACGGATTTAAAATGAGATTATATAATTCTTATTCAAATTCTAAAAATCCTTCAATATCCATAATCTCAAATGTTATAAGTTATTCCCAAAGCGACAATGAAAAAATACTTAATTATGCAAAAGTAATAGAAGACAGATATTCGGCAAGAGATACCAACTCCGCATATACTTTATCAGAAGAAGGCTATAAATTTTTCGTGCAGTCTTACAGTAATATTAGCGATTCCAACGCATACAGATTTATGAAGGCGATACTTCCGATTTATAGAAGAATGGGAGAAGACGGAGCGGTTAAAGGAGCGAATAGAGCATTGCATTTTATGTCTTTATACACAAACGAAAATTATGATTTGATAGACGAATATTTTACTCCGTGGACTTTATCGAGATTCCTTAAATCCACAAACAGTTTGAAAAATAGTTTAAACGATTCGATTAGATATTTGAATTATATTGCAAGCCGAGTGGACGGAGAATATAAAAATAAAATTTTGGAGATAGCCGTTTTATATAATTTGATTTACGCTAAAAATTCTACAAACGATATAACGAATTTTATAAACGATATGACTAACGCAAACGATATTGTAAATATAGCGAATACGATTTCGGACGGAAAGGCTACAAATCAAAATGATATTTTTAACGCGATGAATTATATTTATGCAAATCAGTATATTTTTGAAACTTCAACGGTTTCAGCTTTTGCCGACAGATTCTATTCTTTATATAAAACCAACGCGAGTTATATTTACGGACTTTTGAATAAAATCAGAGTTCCCGAAAGCGATTTTGAAAATAATATAAAAACCGCTTCGGAAATATTTTCAAACGAAAATACAAATACGATGTTTATATTTTATTCTTATGAGAATTCAAAATATATCGCCTATAGTTATGTCGTTGGAGACAGAGAAGTAAAAAAATCGGAACTTATCGACAGAGAAAAATTAAACGGATTTTTGACTAATTTTACAAATGTTGGCAAGGTGCAAGATAGAATAAAAGCTTTGAAATCTATCGAAAACGGAATGCTGTCTTCGGCGATGGTTAAAGACGCTTCAAAAGTCGGCACGGTATATATTACGGGTTCTTACGCCAATTTGTTTACAGTTCCTTTCGCATATTTGGAGGCTTTTAAGAACGCGGATGTTATCAAAATCAGAGAGTTAAAATATTCTTCGAACTATATACTTGATTTAGGAAAAGTAAAAATAGAACTTCAAACTCAAACTAATTTTTATAATTCGCTCGAAACTTTAGCCGTTCAATCTGCCAAAACGGATTTGACAAGAAATATTCCCGCCGTTCATTATATAGGAATTTCTACCAACGATAAACCTTTTGACAGCGAAGATATTTTCTTATCTCCCGCAAATAATATTGATATTTTTAGATATTTACGAGGACGAAACGAAACAAAATTAATGTTTACATATTCAGCCGACACTTCGGGCGATTATTATACGGCAATGAAATATTTATATGGAAATTTTGACAAGGGAATAATCGAGGCTTACAGATATATAAAAAATAATGAAGTCGATTTTAACGCGATAAACCCTTCGGACGAAACCATTTTATATACGGCAAGTTATACTTTATTCGATTACATATTGCCAAGCATTCCAAAGAATAGGAAAAGATAAATTTTTATTTATATTAATAAACTATTGAAAAATTTTTAATTTGTTATTCCACTTTTAAAAATGCCGTCATTACGGAGATTTGAAAAATCCGAAGTAATCAACTATTAATAAAATTAAATTCTAAAATAGAATTTTATTATTTTAGATTGCTTCGACATTTTCAATGTCTCGTAATGACGCTGTTATCTATAGTCATTACGAGCGCAAGCGAAGTAATCTATTTAATTTTGATTGTTTAGACTTCGTCTTCGCACACTCGGCGACTGCCCGCTTTTAGCGTGTGTGCCTCACGGCAATGACGGTTTTATTTTGACAATATAGAAG
>NZ_JBNMIZ010000083.1:0-10967 GCF_050873525.1 Brachyspira sp.
ATACTATACTATACTATACTATACTATACTATACTATAATTATATAGTTTCAAGTAAAAAATGCAAAAATCTTAAAATTTGTCTATTTATAATTTTATTATTATTTAACATTTCATGTAAAAAAGTCAATATACTCGCTCCTACTTATATACCTCAAAATAGTAAATTCCCATCGCCTCCAAAAGACGGCAATATTGAAGATGCAAATATAGAAATCGACCCTAAACCAGCGCAAGACGGAGAAGTTTTTGGAAACTTTCAAAGAAAATTCAGATATAAAAATAAATGGTATATAATGGCGGGCAATATTTATCAATATAATGCGGATACTAAAAACATAACTCTTAAGGGAAATAACGCTTTACTCGAATTGGATGATAATGGCAACTTAATAGTTTATAGTAAAAATGTAGATTATAAAATTTGGCAGCATTTACACAATATGAACATTATAGACGAAAATCAAGTATGGTATCAGGATGAAGGAATACAAAACGGAATGGGAACTTATTCATTGGAAATAAACAATAGAAAAATTGGCAACGCTCCTCATAATTTTCAAATAGCCGTTTATAGTAATAATTTATCTTATCATTCTTCAGATTTATTAAATTGGAATACGCGCGGAAAAATAGATAATATAGCTATGAGATTTCCTTCTGGCAGTCCGTTTCCATTCAACAACGCTTGGTATCCAGGGTATTATGACGAGTTTCATAATGTTTATTTTAAGGGAAAATTATATGTTCTTGGCGGAGGGCAAAGCTGGTCTGGAAGTCCTAATAACAGAAATTTCAAAAAACTTAAAGTAATAGACTGGGGTAAGGACGGTTATAATTCTAATAATTGGGACTATTTTGATTATCCTTGGGGAGATTCCTCTTATATTTCGGTTTATATGGATGAAGAAAAATTATATGTTCAACAAATGGGTAATTACTGGTGGCGTTTTTTATATACTAGAGACGATACGGATTATTATACGCCTGCCTACAATCGTTTTGTTGGAAATATCTATTCTACAACTGGAAAAATAATTATCAAAACTAATATAAGTTATAATTATGTATATGACCGCGATGGAAATTTTAAAGAAACAATTACCAACGAATCCTATGTTACCAATATCGAATGGAAGCAGGAAAATTTTACTTCGGACCTTTATAATAAAGAAGTATATACTTATCAACATTATTTAGCTGGACCTAAAATTAATCCGCATCCTACAACTCCGAATCCTCCCGATTGGATTAAAGATATAGATAAAGAAAGATATTATAAGACAGCTTCCCATTATAGTAAAACATATTTTAACGGCAAATATTATTATCTGCCTATTCCTCCTCATCAAGAAATATATAAAGCCGCTTATAATGGAGAAACAAATTTTACAGTATCGGAAGAACATTTAAAGAATTTGGGTAAAAATCAGTTTATGGCAAGTTTGGTTAATCCTACCAACGCTAAAGAAGAAGATTGGAAATTAATAAGTCCTTTGAAATATACGGGACATTCTCTGGTTTGGCAAATTGGAGCTGAAAATATGCTTTTCAATTTAAGTAGCGGAAAAATGTTGCAATTAATGGATTATTCAAAAATGGAGGATTTCGCTAATAATAATTATAACTCGATTATAAGCGAATTAAGAAAAGAGGCAAAAAGATATAGAGAATACGCTGAAAATTCTACATATAGCGGTTATGGAGAATATTATCAAGCTATGTATTATGAAGCGCAGGCGGACATATTGGAAGCGATTATGAAAAATACGACTATAGAAGTTATAAAACCTGACGAGGCTATGACTCATTATGAAATAGATTTTATGTATAATTAGATTTATGATTAAATTAATAAGAATAATTATATTCGCTATCGTATTTAGCGTAAACCTTTATTGTCAATATGGCAGAGGATTGCATTATTCTAATTTTCTTAACGCGTATTTGGAAACTACGGGAATATATAACAATATACCAAAAGAAACTTTAGACAGTTTAGTAAAAAATACTCAAATAAACGATTTATTTGAAAAATGGAAAGGAACTCTAAAATATGAAGATTTTTTAGCCATAGGGAATTTGGACGCGGGCGATTTATTAAACAGCGCATATGGAACTAACGAAACTATTATATTAATAACTGGAACTACGGCTGGTTTTTTGGAAGCGGCTAATATGCAGCTTGAAACCGCATCGTCAATCGCAAATTCTCTAAAAAGCAAAATTTCTTTCAACGCCAACTCGGGAAATAATAACGGGCTTTTAATTCCGATGCATACTCCGCTTGGAAGTTTCGGGCTTAATCTTTATGTCGATACTCCGATTTTTGATATAATGAAAGCAAAAACTTATCCCGTAAATACAACGGATAATAATCAATATGAGGAAATAAGCGATTATAAATCAATTTCAGAGGCGGCAAAATATATTCCTATTCCTCATTTAAACGCGTATTTTCAAATTAATTTCGGACCAGTTCCATTGTCGCTTACTTTAAGAGGAGGCGGAGCTTTTGGCTTCAAAGTATTATTTGCTACCATTATAAACGATGTTGAAGTCGAGGCTATAGGCTATAATTTCGGTTTATCGCTCAAGGCTTTTTTATTTAGAACAGAATATTTTTTCGGAGATTTTAGAACGGATTTTAATTTTGAATCGGGTAAAATAGGTTTAAGAGTAAATAAAAGATATGTTTATGTTCCGTTAAAAGTAGGCTATCCGAAAAAACAGGGAGGCACGGATACGGGAGTAGTATTCAACGGAAACGCTTTTTTAGAATCAAAATGGAAAGCTTATGCCATTAGTCCAAAATTTGTCGTAGGTTTTAAGTTTAAAGATAGAGTTCCAAAAGTTCAATATTTTTCCGCTTATTTTTCGCTCGGAGCGGATATAACTTACGGAATAGTCGATTCGCAAATAGGAATAAACGGAATCGGAAGCTATGCCAATATTGAAGGACATACTTTGGAAATAAACGATTTAAATGTTCCGACTTCTTTTAATAAAAGAGATTTTTGGCATTACGATATGAGAATAGGTTTTCATTTCGATATATTTTTTCAGTCCATATCTATCGAATATTCAATTTTTGGAAAGCAGTTTTCTTTTCAAATAATTCCAATAAATATAAGGTTTTAATTATGATAAAGAAAATAATATTATTCATAATTACGCTTTTGTGTTTGGTTTCATGCATTAAACTTTTTGTTCCCGAAGATAGAATTTATTTTAAGAAAAAAGAAAGGACTTATAAAACAAATGAAAAAATAAAATTGGTTAAAGAAAATATAGGAGTTTCAATAGAATTTTCAAATGAAATATATTACGATATTGGAGAGACGCAATATAAAAATAATTATACTTATCCTTATATATTAAACGAAGTGATTAATTTTTTGAAAGATAACGAGGATGTCTTTTTAATTATTGAAGGGCATGCCGACACTTTGGCTTATAAAAGTAAAAAAGTTAATTATATGATTTCTGTAAATAGAGCTTTGATAGCGAAAAATTATATAATAAAATATATAGACGAAAACAGAATAAAAACTTATGCCTATAGCGACACAAAACCGAAATACGAAGAAGAAAAAGACAAAAACCGAAGAGTCGACTTTATAATTATTGAAGACGAAAAAGAATTAAAAGAATACGATAATTTTTATTCAAATTATATGAATGATTTTCTAATCGAAATCGGATTAATAAAATAATCTTAACATATTTAATTTATATGATATAATTAAAACAATATTTATCAGAGTATTTTATGATTTCAAAAAAAATTAAGAAGTTAAGAAAGTTTTTTATTTTAATTATTTCAATTATTTTATTTTCGCCCGCGTTATTTTCGGCTAATATTTCCTCAAAACATTCTTTATCAATTTTAAATTCTTCAAGTTCGAGAGATAGAGGAATAATGAATTCTGGATTTTTAATTTCAAAAGATTCTTCCGCTTTGTTTATTAATTCTTCTTCTTTAATGAATTTAATAAGAGATTCAATTAATTTAAATTATACTATGACTCCGAATTTCAAAGAGGAATATATATTTAACGCTTCATATTCCCATACGGATAATGTTTACGCTATAGGAATCGGTTTGGCATCCGAATTAAATAAAATAAAAACTTATAATATTTCGGGGCAAATAGAAAACGATATATTGAGCGGAAATTATTTAATAAATATAGGAGCGGCTTATATGATAAACGAAACCTCTTATATTGGCGGAAATATTAAAGCCGTTATAAATAATTTTGACGATTATAATATATTCGGCGGATTTTTAGATTTGTCTTATATGCAGTCAATATTCAATCCCGCATTAAAAATAGGAATCGGAATAAAAAATTTTGGTTTTTACGATAAAGTATTTGCGGCGATAGATACCGATATAATAACTTCGATTGCCTACGCTAAAGAAGATTCAAGTTTTACGGTTGCTTTGGAATATGATATATCAGTTCCGTCAGTCAGCCATAAAATATCGCTTGGACTCGAAGCTATGATAATTGACTTTAATAAATTGGGTTTATTTAATTCAAATATAGATTATGACGAGTTGCCCGAAAGCATTTTAGACGAACCGAGCCACATGCAGAAAAGACATTTAACAAAACTGCCGAGCGGAATTTTAGGAAGACTCGGAATAGGAAATAAAGGAGTTTCTTTAGGCTTATCCTTATATGTCGATTTATTCAGATTGGATTACGCGATAGTTTTCGATAATTTTAATAAGAATAATATTTCGCATGATTTTGGATTGAGCTTTATGTTTTAATTATGCCACAGGTTTGCAAACAAAAAATTTCCAATACTCAAAATTGCGACAGAGAAGAATATAAAGACGGATTATGCATAATTCATCATAACGGAAAAAATAAACCCGCGAATATTTTTAGAAAAATAATAAGAGACGATATATATAGAGGATTTTATAATTTCTCTTATATGATTAGCTACGATGGATTTAGTCTGGAAGAATTAAAAATTGAAAATGACGCGGAAATAATATTTAGAAATTCTTATTTTGCGGGACCTTTTCAAATAAAAAACAGAGATTTAAAAGCTTCTTTCGATTTTACGGACGCCAATTTTGATTCGGGATTATTTATAACATTGTCCGATATTAGAAAAGAAATAATAATAAAAAATTCAAATATATCGATGGATTTAAATTTATCTTTATGCAATTTCGATTCTATAATTATTGACAATGCAAAAATTAATTGCAAAGCCGATTTTTCAAATTCTTATATAAACGGAAAATTGGAATTCAATCATATTCATTTTAAAGATAATTTAAATTTTCTTAACGCGATTTTTAGAGACGATTTTGCTTTTCAAAATATAATTGTAGAAAAAGATATTGATTTTAGAAACTCCGTATTTTTTAAGAAAATGAAATTTGAAAATGTGGAATTCAAAGGAAATTTCAAGCCAGCGGAAATAATAGATAACGATAAAATAGAATTGAAAAATGTTTTAATCAACGGCAAATTAATTGAAAATAATCAAAAAGAAAAAGAAGATAAAAAGAAATTAGAAAAAATTAAAGAAGCGAAAGAAAAAATATATAAGAAAACGATTTTAAAAGAAAAAGAATAAAATTATAAATATTTTTTATTGCCTTTCAATTCTTCTTTCTCTCTTATATCTTTAAGTATTTCTTTTATTTTCGCATCCTGATTGTCCGAATATATCAAAAGCGCTCCGTTCGATTTTACAATGGTTAAATTATTTATTCCGTCAACCGTTATAAAATCGTTATCATCGTTTATTATTATATTATTTTTGGATTCTTTAGTATAAACATTTCCTATTATGACATTATTATCTTTATCTTTTTCATGTATTCTTCCAAGCGCGGAAAAAGCTCCCAAATCGTCCCAAAAAAATTCCGCTTTTATGCATATAATATTTTTTAATTTTTCCATTATTCCCCTGTCGAAAGAAATTTTTTCTATTTTTGAAAATATTTCTTTGGCTTTCTCAAAATTATTTCTATTATTAAAAGATTCTAAAACTTTATTATAAGTGTCGGGCATTAAAGATTGAACGGCATTTAAGACGCTTTCAATATCCCAAATAAACATTCCGCCATTCCATAAATAATTTCCGTCTTCCAAAAATTTTTTAGCGTTTTCAAAATTTGGTTTTTCTACAAATCTCTCGACATTATATTCGTTGTCTTTTATATTATCCGCTAATTTTATATAGCCATATCCCGTTTCCGCTCGATTCGGTTTGATTCCCACTATAATAGTTTTTTTAGTTTTTGAAGTCGTTTCAATCGCTTCTTCAACCGTTTTTGTAAATAAATCTTCTTCTTTTATAATCGGGTCCGCGGGAAGAATAACTATAATTGAATTTCCAATTTTTTCTTTTATCGTTAAAGCTCCCAAAGTAACCGCCGCCGCGGTATCTCGTCCCAAAGGTTCGTAGATTATATTTTCTTTTCTAAAATTTGGTATATATTGACTGAAAGCCTCTTTGTATCTTATTCCCGTTATTATAAAAATGTTTTCTTCGTCCGTTATTTTTGACGCTCTTAAAATAGTTTTTTCTATTAACGATTTATTATCTCCGATTTTCAAAAACTGTTTTGGTTTATTTTCACGGCTTAAGGGCCAGAGTCTTTCGCCAATTCCTCCCGCCATTATAAGAACGGATTTTTTCATATTTTATTCTCTCTATAATATTTTATGAATATTATTATATTGCAAGCATATTAAAAAATCAATAATTTATTTAGAATCATTCAAAAAATCAAAGCTCCAGTTTGCCATAAGTTCGGCAGGCATATTTAATTTGCTTTCATTGACTTCAAATTTGCTATTATGATTAGGAATATTTTTTTCGGTAACTGTGGAAAATAAAGCGAAACAACCAACGACTTTTTTAAGATAATAAGAAAAATCTTCTCCTCCCATCGAAGGATTAAAATATTTATTCCAAACCGCTTCTTTTGAAAATAATTTTTCCGCCGTTTTTTTGACGCTTTCGGTAATATTTTTATCGTTATTCGTCACGCATGCATATTCGACTAATTCTATTTCCGCATCTCCGAGCATCGATTCGGCAATGAGTTTTGATTTTTCTTTTATTCTTTTGATAAAATAATCTCTTAATTCGTTATTAAATGTTCTTATCGTTCCTTCTATTTCAACCGTATCGGGAATTACATTAAAAGCGCTTCCTCCGTTTATTCGGCATAATGACAATAAAACCGTTTCCGAAGATTTTATTTCTCTCGTTATTATAGACTGAAGTCCGTTAATAATTTCCGCCGATATTACTATAGGGTCAACTCCTAAATGCGGATAAGCTCCATGAGTTCCTTTTCCTTTGACTCTTATAATAAGCTGGTCTGCGGATGCCATAATCGGTCCTTCCTGCAAAATAAAAATTCCGTTCGGAGTGTCTGGAGCAAAATTTCCAATATGAATTCCGAATATTGCCGAAACATTTTTTAAAGCGTTTTCTTCTATCATTATTTTTGCGCCCGTTCCTATTTCTTCTCCCGTTTGGAATAAAAGTTTAATCGTTCCGTTAATTTTATCTCTATTTTCAGAAAGTATTTTTGCCGCTCCCAATAATATCGCCGTATGAACATCATGACCGCAAGCATGCATATTATTATTGCATGATTTATATTCAAAGTCCGTTTCTTCTTTAATCGGCAAAGCGTCCATATCCGCTCTTAAAGCTACGGTTTTATTATTTTCGTTTTTAGTTTCGCCTTTTATATAAGCGATAATTCCCGAATCTTTTTTATTTTTCGTATATTCTATTTTAAGTTCGTCCAATTTATTTATGACAAATTCTCTCGTTTGTGGAAGATTTTCTCCAAGTTCGGGAATCGAATGCAAATATCTTCTGTTTTTAATTATATAATCGAGTATTTCTTTAGAATTATATTTAAGCATTATTTTTCCTTTGTTTTTTATTGATTAAAAAATTTAAAAATTATTTTTTTATTATATATCTTTATTTAAAATTATAAGAGAATTATTAATTAAAAATATAATTTAAAGTAAAATTGATTTACATTTAATAAAAAAATTTTTTCAACCTTAAAAAAATGTAGTATTTGTATTATTTTAACTATCAAGTTTTCTAAAAATGTTAAAAATAGGCAAATTTTTTTGTAAAAATACTTGACAAAATCAAATTTTTTTCCTATAATATAAATAGATAGAATAAATAACTTTAAGCGAAGGAGGCTTAAAAATGACAAAAAGATTTATATGTGTTTTAGCGGTTCTAACGGTTATGGGTTCGGCTTCATTATTTGCCGACTGGTATATTCCGTTGGACCAAGTGCCAGCTGCGGTAATAACGACTGCTAAACAGACTTATCCGCAAGCTGAAGTGTGGGCTGTAAAGATGGAACATTACAATGTCTATGAAGTGAAGATGTCCAATATGATGGAACTTTACATAGATATTAATGGCAATCTTTTAGGGCAAGATTTTGACGACTAATTATACGGAACGACTAATAATTAAGGAGGTATAAAATGAAAAGATTAATATGCGTTTTAGTAGCTTTAACGGTTATCGGTTCGGCTTCGTTATTTGCCGACTGGTATATTCCGTTGGACCAAGTGCCAGCCGCGGTAATGGCTACCGCTAAAAAGACTTGTCCAGAAGCAGAAGTATGGATGGTTGAAATGGAACACTATAATGTCTATGAAGTAAAAATGAGCAATTTCATGGAACTTTATATAGATATTAATGGTAATCTTTTAGGACAAATGGGACCAATGGGTCCTTATGGGATAACTAATAATTAAGGAGGTGTAAAATGAAAAAATTAATATGCGTTTTAGTAGCTTTAACGGTTATCGGTTCTGCTTCGTTGTTTGCCGACTGGTATATACCGTTGGACCAAGTGCCAGCTGCGGTAATAGCGACTGCCAAAAGAACTTATCCGCAAGCTGAAATATGGATGGTTGAAATGGAACACTATAATGTCTACGAAGTGAAAATGAGTAATTTCATGGAACTTTATATAGATATTAATGGAAATCTATTATACCAAAAATGGGACGATTAATTATAAGGAGATTTTAAAATGACAAAAAGATTATTATTGGTTTTAGGTTTAATTTTAGGTTTAAGTTCGAGCATGGTTTTCGGAGATTGGATAGTTCCAGTTTCTTCATTACCGCAAAAATCAAGAGCTTTTATAAACTCTACTTTTCCCGGCGTTCAAATATGGAAAGTTGAAAGAGACGGCGGAAAATTTGAAGTAAAACTTTCAAACGGCGTTGATATTGATTTTTATATGACGGGCGATTGGAAAGACATAGACGGCGAATGGGTTAGCATTCCATTTAGCGTATTGCCAGCGGCGGTTGCGAATACGGTTAAACAAACTTATCCTCAAGCTATGATGGTTTCGGTAGAAAAAGAATGGGGAAACTACAAAATAAAATTAAACAACATGATGGAGCTATATGTCACTGGAAGCGGACAGCTCATGGGACAAAAATTTGACGATTAATTTTAAAGAGGTTTCAAGATGACAAAAAAATTGTTAGTTTTATTTTTAATTTTGGGTTTGAGTTCGAGCATGGTTTTCGGAAAAGGTTGGATAGTTCCCGCTTCCGAATTACCTCAAAAATCAAGCGCTTTTATAAGTTCTACTTTTCCCGATACTCAAATATGGAAAGTTGAAAGAAAAAAAGACAAGTTTAAAGTAAAACTTTCAAACGGCGTGGATATTGACTTCTTTATGACGGGAGACTGGAAAGATATAAAAGGCTACTGGACAGCCGTTCCTTTTAGCGTATTGCCAGATGGAGTCGCAAGCAGGATAAAACAAACTTATCCGCAGACTATGGTGGTGAAAGTTAAAAGAGAATGGGGAAGCTATAAGATAAGATTAAACAACATGATGGAGCTATACATAACGGAAAACGGACAGCTCATGGGACAAAAATTTGACGACTAATAAGCGTTAAAATAAGGAGGCAAAAGAGATGTCGTTATAAAACGGCGTCTCTTTTTTATTTTATAATAAATAATAATCTCATGCAAAAGTTTTTGATTTATTTTTTATAAAGAATAAAATTTATAGTTTTTTAATTTCGTCAATAGTTAAGCCAGTTATTTCGCTTATAAGGTTAATATCCATATTTTTATTTTTCATTGATTTTGCTATTGAAATTGCTTTATTTTCTTCGCCTTCTCTCATTCCAATTCGTCTTTCGTCTGCAAGCATTATTTTTTTATCGTATTGATAGAGTTCTTTTTTTTCGTATTCAGACATCATTAATTGATTTCTTATAAAATTATTATATCGCTTGTGAGCCTCTTCCATTATAGGTTTTTCTTTTACTATCTCTGACATATACGCCTCCATGTTGTTAGTTGTAAAGAAACCTAACCAGCAGTTTAAATCTTTTGGCAGGTTATTATCTTTAAATTTAAATTTCTTTAATTCTATCATATGTATTTGCAAATGGTCGGTTAATAATCTTGCATTTTTTGTATCATAAATCATGTAACAGCTATGCACATTATTTCCTTTTTTATTCAAATTAAAATTAAGCAAATTAATACTTATAACGGGATTTAATTCCTCATACTGTTCGCCTTTCTTTAAAAGTTTGCTATAATTCGTAGCCCAATAATAAAGTATTCTTTCGGGAAATCTAGAATTGCCAGATAATTGAACTTCAATGATTACAATCGTTCCATTTTTTGTAATGCATTTCACATCGACTATTGTTTCTTTGTCTTTATAATTACTTTTCAAATTAAACGGGTTCAATATTTCAACGGCTTTAAAAGTTTTCATGTCGGCGCTAATCATAACAGCGTTTATAAAATCAAGCAAAACTTTTTCGCCGCCTTTATCGGTAAAGAAATACCGAACAAAACAATCATTTAATGCATTAAAAGGTTTATTGTTCATAAGGATATTATAACAGAATAATTTTATTTGTCAAA
>NZ_JBNMIZ010000084.1:0-10883 GCF_050873525.1 Brachyspira sp.
AAAACATTGGCAGCTCACTTTGAGGAGCATAGAAGGCAGGTACATGAGCGTATATTGAGAGATCATCCGGAGCTCGCAGAGAGATTTAAGGAGCGCAGACATATATTGGACGAGCATTTGAAACAGAGACATCCTGAGATATATGATATGGTAATTAAATTAAGAGAGGATAATAAATCAAATTAGGGGGAACTTTAAAAATGTACAGAAATAACGAACAATCAAAGCCATATAAATTGGTAGGTGCGATATTTACCATTTTAGGAATTATACTTCTTAGCGTCTTGGTATTCGTTCATGAAATGGGGCATTTACTTGCGGGGCTTGCGGTTGGAATAAAGGCGGAAGCTTTTTCAATAGGTTTCGGTCCGATAATATTTAGAAGAAAAATTAAGGATATAGATTTTAGGCTGTCAATAATACCTTTCGGAGGATATTGTAAATTCAAAGGAGAGATTCCCGAAGAAATTGAAGAATCGGGAGATACGGCAAAATATAAAGAACTTGAAGATGACGATTTTTTGAATATCTCGCCTTTAAGAAGAATAATAATTTATTTTGCCGGTCCATTTTTCAATTATCTATTCGCCTTTCTATTGCTTATAATATTGGTTTCGATTCCTTCAACGATAGAATTATATTCTCCTACGGTTTCGGTTTTCAGAGACGGAAAATATATGCATACTAAACAGGGAATTACTTTGGCTTACGAATATGGAATAGAAAGCGGAGATACGATTACGGAAATAAACGGAAATAAAATAGAATCCGATAACGATGTTTTGAAAACTATAAATGACGAAGCGATTCAAAAAGGAGCGAGCGAAATAATATTTACTTTGAAAAGAAATGAAGAAACATTAAATATAACGATTCCATCGGTTGAAATTTTGAAGGCTTTGAGCGGAGAGAGAGCTTTAGGTTTATATTTCGGAGACGAACTTATAATAAAAAATATAGTTTCGGGTTCGGCTGCAGAAGAAGCGGAGTTAAAAATAGGAGATAAAATAATCGCGATAAACGGAATTTCTGCAAATAATATAGCGGATTTCAGACCGATAGTTATGGATAATTATTCGCAGAAAATAAATATTACTATAATGAGAAACGGAGAAGAAATAATAAGAGAGGCTATTCCAAAACCAGTTAATTCAAAAACGATTGGAACTTACGGAAGTTTGGGAGTGGAATTTGAAAGCGTTCCAATGAAAGTTGAAAAAGTGGAAGGAGTTTCTTTTCCAAAATCTATTGTCGAAGCATTTAAAGAAAGCGGATATTATATTTCTTCTTATATCAACGGTTTAAAATTGCTTTTTACGGGAAAATTATCTTTGCGTGAAAATTTGGGCGGTCCCGTGAGAATAATTCAAATTTCTTCGCAGGTAATTTCCGTTAGCGCTGAATACAGATTAAAAACTATTCTTTCGTTTACGGCTACGATAAGCCTTATATTATTTTTAATGAATCTTCTTCCGCTTCCAGTAGTTGACGGAGGAATGATAATATTTTCTTTTATAGAATTAATAATGAGAAAACCTCTCGACAGAAAAGTATTGATTAAAATACAGACTATTGGAGCGGCGTTTTTAATAACTTTGGCAATATTTATAACCATAAACGATATAACTCAATTATTTAAATAAATTTTGTCGTTTCAAAATCAATAAATATTTTTGCATATTTTTTATTTTTATTTAATATTTTATTATTAATCGCTTGACAGAAAATTTGATTTAAAGTAAAATTCTTTATTATAACGATTAAAAATTAAAATAAAAAATAAATATTGCGGAGATAAATTTTGTCTACTAAAAGCGTAAGTATTCCTAAACATTCTATAATGATAAGAAGCACGGAAGACAGTTATAGAAGAATAATAATTAACAACGATTATAAAACTAAAAGCAATCATATTGATTTTTTTGTAGCGGGTTATAAAGAAAGCGATGGAAAAGAAATAATAGAATGTTTGTCGGAAAACGAACCGATAGAACTTCGCCGTGATACGAGTTATCCTTACGACCAGTTTGCAGTTTCTATATGGACTTCGGACCCTATAAAATTAGGATATGTTCCAGAAATAATCTCTTCTTTAATTTCGTATAAGTTGGAAGATAAAAATAAAAAAGTAAGCGCCGTTATAAAAAAAATAAAATTAAACGCTCATGATGAATGCAAAATAGAGATAAGAGTATTTGTTGATAAAATTAAAAAAATTAATTAATTATAAATTCTATGATAAATGCAATTTCCGTAAAAAACGAACTTGACTTCAAAAAATTAAAAGATAATTATATTAAAGATAATATCAAATTCGGAATATATATTTTAACGGGAAAAGAAAGATTATTCAAAAAATCGTTTATAGCCGCAATGCATTCTTCCGTTTTTAAAGACGAGGGCGAAAGTGAAATGAATTATAATGTATTCTACGACAAAAATGACGCGATTGGCTATTCGCCTTTGGAAATTGCCGACACGCCGCCTTTGGGTTCTAATGTTAGAGTTATAGTAATTTATAAATATAATAATTTTCAAGATGATTTTATCGATTACTGTTCCAATCCTTCAAAATCTTCAATCGTTATACTTGAAACCGAAAACGCATTGGAAGAAGATTCGATTTATAAATATTTTTCCAAAAAACAAAATATAAATTATTTGCATTTTATCAATTTTCCTTTGCCAGACGAAAAAGATTTTAGAGGATTAATAAACGCTTATATAACTAAAAACGGGAAAAAAATTTCAAGTGAAGCGATAGAATATTTGATAAACAATATAAATTTGGATTATAATTCTTTATATTCCGAACTCGATAAAATTTGCAATTATAACGATAAAGAATATTTGAATATTGAAGATATTATTGATTTTACTTATGTGTCTAAAAATAAAAATATATTCGATTTTTTGGACGCGGTTTTTGAAAGAAACAGAAATAAATGTTTCAGTTTGATGAATAGATTAGACCAGGACGCGTCAAGTTCTCTCGCTCTTATGATGAATAATTTTATCGCTTTATATTACATGAAGATTTTTCCGCCGCAAAGCGCGTTAAACGATATAAGTAAAATAACGAAAATTCCCGCTTTTATTTTAACGAAAAAAAAGAACGCTTTAAAATTATTTTCTCTATCCGAAATAGTAAATATAATATCTCAAATATCATATTTGAATACTTTAAGCGTGAGCGCTCCGAATAATATTTTTAAAGCTCGTTTTGAACTTATGTTGTTTAATATTACAAAATGATGATTATTTATAAAATTAATAAATATTTGCAAATAAACATAATATATGATATAATAATCTCATGCTTTACAATATAAATAATTTTATATCTAATTCCGCCTGGAAATATATTTTTTACGGTATAGACATAATTTTAGTCGCGATATTATTTTATCTCGTTTATATATTCGTTTACAATACGAGAGCCTATAGCGTTGTCGCTGGATTTATAATATTATTTTTCATTACTTTTATGGCGAGAGTATTCGGATTAACCACTTTATCATGGATATTCGATAAATTCTTTCAAGTCGGACTTATTGCGATTGTCGTTTTGTTTCAGGCGGAGATAAGGCATGGTTTAAGAATATTGGGAGGAAGGGCATTCTTCAAAAAATCCTTCGGTTATGACGAAAACAATATTCAAAAAATATTAAGCGCCTCGTTTAATTTATCTTACAAAGGACATGGTGCTTTAATAGTATTTCAAAAAAATATTTCTCTTCACTCTTTAATCGACAGAGCGGTAAAACTAAACGCCGACATATCGATAGAACTTGTGGAAGCTATATTTTTTAAGAATAATCCGATTCATGACGGGGCGGCTATAATAATGGAAAATAGAATTGCGGCGGCGAGCGCGTATTTGCCATTAACCGAAATGGAGCCGAAAATAAAAAACAGAAGATTAGGAACGAGGCACAGAGCGGCGCTTGGAATTTCCGAGCAGACGGACGCCGTTATTTTAGTCGTGTCGGAAGAAACGCAAAGTATTTCGTTGGTTCATAACGGAATATTGGAATACGATTTAAATAGAGACGAATTATACGCGAGACTTGGAGAACTTTTGGAAATAAAATGATTAGAAATAAAATACAAATTAAAAGCGATAAAATAAAAGAAAAAATCAAAAATAAAAGAAGCGAACTTAAATCTATAAAAAACTATAAAAAAATTTATAATCTCATAACGAAAAGATTTCAAATAAAACTTTTATGTTTGCTAATGGCTTTTATATTATTTTTATATGTCCGCTATCAGCAGGAATTTTCCAAAGATTATATAGCGAAATTGGATATAATAAATATTCCTTCAAAACTTTTGATAGCGAATAATATTCAGGAAAACATTACGATAACCGTCAGAGGATTCAGAGACAGCAAGCATGAATATCCAATGGAATTTTCAACTTATATAGATTTAACTAACGCGGAACTTGGAAGCAATATGTATAGAGTAAATCTTTCGGACGATATAGATTATAAGAATTTAAATATTATTATGACTCCGAGCAGAATTCCAATAGTTTTGGACGAACTGGTTTATAAAACCGTTCCAATACAAGCGGCTACAATAGGGACAACTTCTTTGGGTTTGGATATAGAAAAGATAACGGTAAATCCGTCTAATGCTATAATTTCGGGACCTAAAAATTTAATCTCTTCTATAAATAAAATAAATACCGCTCCTTTAGATTTAACGGATAGATATTTGGATTATGCGACAAGATTAAGACTCAATTTGCCTAAAAATATAAAGTCTGATATTTCGCTTGTCGATGTTAATGTTTTATTCAATAAAGATACGGAAAAAATAGAATTTAACGACATAGTGATTAATATAAATAATTTGGACAGCCGTTTAAATGTAAAATTGGACAGCCCTTTGATAGTGCAAAAACTTGTATTGGAAGTAAATAAAAATTTTGTTACAAATATTTCGGAAAGCGATTTGTCTTTATATTTGAATTTGAAAAATATAACAAACGCGGGAATCTATTCCAATATATCGGTAGAAGTAAATATTCCTACTTATGCAAAATTACTCAATATAGAACCTTCTTTTTTCGATATAGAAACGGAAAGCAGATAAATTAAAATGATAAAATTTATAAGATTCGGAGATATAATTATTTTTATTTTTATAATCGCTTTTTCTTTTTTTTACGCTAAAAAACTTATGGAAAATAATAAAGCCTCAAAAATAATAATAGAATCTTCCAAAAAATCTTTAAGATTCGATTTGAATAACGAAAGAGAAATTATTATCGAAGGATTATTGGGCGAGTCAAAAATATTGATAAAAGATAATAAAGTAAAATTTTTAGAATCTCCATGCCGAGATAAATTATGCGTTAAAGCGGGAATTTTAAAAAACGCTCCGTTAATATGCATGCCGAACGGAATAATAATTAGATTTGAAAATAATTTTGAAGACGATATTGAAATAGATTCTATAGTTCAGTAATTTAATTTGGCGGTGCGATTATGACTTTTTTTGAAGAAATTAAATTTCATAAAGGAAAAAGAAGAATATACGATATAATATTTTTCGCTTTTCTATCTTCTTTTATAGCCTCATTGGAAAATATGTTTCCTCGTCCGATTCCATATTTTAGAATCGGTTTTTCTTTTATAATCATAATAACGGTTTTGGACGCTTTCAAATTAAGAGAGCTGATTTTACTTATACTTATAAAAAATATTTCCGTTGCCATAGCTTTCGCTTATATATTTACTCCTCCGTTTTATTTGGGATTATGCGGCGGAATTGTTTCGGTAATTATTATGAAACTTATGAGATATTTCAAAAGCGCTTTTTCATTTTTGGGAATAAGTTTAATTGGAGCGCTCACGAGCAATTTATCGCAGGCTTTTTTATCAAAATATTTATTCAATCTTCCCGATGTAAAATTTTTAATAGTTCCAGTGTTTGTAGTTTCTTTAATAACTGGAAGCGTTGTTGGGATTATGACTATATTTTTGATTAGAAATGATTAGCGTAAATATTTACCAACATACTCTTCTGTAAGTTCAAAATTCTTACTTTCCGAATTTTCTTTATCCGAAGAAGGCAAATCATACATAGCGTCAAGCATAACTCTTTCAAATAAAGCTCGCAAACCTCTCGCTCCCGTTTTTTCTTCCATCGCTTTTTTCACTATTATTTTCAAAACGGAATCGTCTATATTTAAATTTATATTGTCGTATTCGAATAATTTTTTATATTGTTTTGTGAGAGAGTTTTTAGGCTCTTTAAGTATTTTCAATAATTCTTCTTCTTTAAGTTCTTCCAAAGTGGCTATAACTGGAAGCCTGCCGATAAGTTCGGGTATGAGTCCGTATTTAACCAAATCTTCCGTAGTAATATTTTTCATTATTTCGTCATAATTAAGATTTTCCATAGAATTTACTTCAGCCGCAAATCCGAGTCCTTTTTTTGAAGTTCTTTCGGCTATGGATTTTTCTATATCGATAAAAGCTCCTCCGCATATAAATAAAATATTCGAAGTGTCTATTTCCAAATTGCTTTGATGAGGATGTTTTCTTCCGCCTTGAGGAGGCACGCTCGCTATTGTTCCTTCTATTATTTTTAGTAAAGCCTGCTGAACTCCTTCTCCCGATACATCTCTTGTAATAGAACGCGATTCTCCTTTGCGCGAAATTTTATCTATTTCGTCAATATATATTATTCCTTTTTCGGCTAATTTTATATCTCCGTTTGCGTTTTGTATGAGTCTTAAAAGAATATTTTCCACATCGTCTCCCACATATCCCGCTTCCGTCACAGTCGTGGCATCCGCTATTGCAAAAGGAACATTCAAAGCTTTAGCCAAAGTTCTTGCAAGCAAAGTTTTACCGCTTCCCGTAGGTCCGATTAAAAGAACATTCGATTTTTCTAATTCCACATCGTTTTTATCGTCTTTATTTTGAGTTATTCTTTTATAATGATTATAAACCGAAACGGACAAAACTTTTTTTGCATAATCCTGCCCTATCACATATTGGTCCAGCATGTTTTTTATTTCTTTAGGCGGCAAAACTTTAATATCGTATTTTGCTTCTTTTTTATTTTTCAAATGAGCGTTAAAATATTCGTTTGCTATAGCCGAACAGTCCGAACATAAAAATCCTTCGTTTCCTTCTATATATCTGCTCAATTCTTTAAGCTCTCTTCCGCATAAAGAACATACTTCTTTTTTTTCGTTATTTTTTTTAGGCATTTAATTTTTATTCTCTTATTATCTTTATTTACTTTCTTCTCTGCTTGAAAATACTTTATCGATTATTCCGTAATCTTTCGCTTCTTCGGCGCTCATAAAATAATCTCTATCCATATCGGCTTCGAGTTTTTTAATATCCTGTCCCGTATGATTTGCCATAATATTATTTAATATGCTTTTTAATCTTATAGTTTCTTTAAGCTGAATTTCCATGTCGGTAACCATACCTCGAGAACCTCCCGAAGGCTGATGAATCATAATTCTTGAGTTTGCCGTTGCGAATCTTTTTCCTTTAGCGCCTCCCGTTAAAAGCAAAGCTCCAGCGGACGCCGCCTGTCCAACGCATAAAGTGGAAACATCGGGTTTAACATATTGCATGGTGTCATACATGCCGAGTGCTGAAGTCACAACGCCTCCTGGACTATTTATATAAAGCGAAATGTCTTTTTCAGGGTCCGCCGATTCCAAAAATAATAATTGAGCTATAACTACATTTGCCACATCATCGTTTATCTCTCCGCCCAAAAATATTATTCTGTCTTTTAATAGTCGCGAATATATATCGTATGAACGTTCTCCTCTGCTCGTCTGCTCTATAACATAAGGAATAGTCATATAGCTTTTTTCAATATATTTTTTATCGATTTTATTTAATTTATCCATTATAAATTCCTCGTTAATATTTTAATAATTAATAGCCCGCCCAAATATCGTTTTCTTCGGGAACGAATTTTCCAGAATCTTTTTCGTTTATTTGAACATGCTCTTTAATATATTCCAAAATCGCTTCGGAAGTCGCACGGTTTTGAGCGTCACGCATTATATAATTTATAATATTTTGCTGTTCTCCTTTAGGTCTTTTCATTAGTCCTAAATAACTTTGATATTGATACATTCTATTTGCATATTCTTTAGCTTTATCTTCGTTTATATTTATAGAATCTTTATAAGTGTCGGCGAGTTTAGCCATTATCAAATCAAAAGTTATCTGCTTTTTAACATTTTCTTGATATTCTTTTTTTATCATATCTTCGGTTTTTGCTACGGAAATTAAAAATTCCGTTTTGGACATTCCGTTATTTGCAACGGATTTTTCAAAATCGTCCAATGCTCTTTTAAGTTCTTCTTCGTAATAGCCTTTAGGAATTTCCATATTTACTTCTCCGAGCAATTTATCGAATAAAGTTTTATTTACAAGATTATAATTCGCTCTCTCTTCCGCTCTCTTTATCAAATGTTCTTTCAAAGATTCTTTTACTTTATTTCTGTCTTCCTCTTTGGAATCGTCTTTCATATCTGGCTTTTCCACTTTTAAAATTTCCATTATCAAAGTGGTTTCTCTTCCGTCAATATAAGTCGTTATAAGTTTTTTATCGCCTTTTTTTACTTCGATTGAATTTTTTGAAAATACGCTTTCGTTTTCGCCGTCTCTCGCTACAACCGTTAATTCTTTATTATATTTTTTATATTTATCGTCATCGAATTCTATTTTGACATAAACTCTGTCTCCGATTTCCGATTTCAAATCGCTTTCGGCATATTGCGAAAATCTTTGCAAAGATAATTTATAAGCTTCTTCGACTACGCTGTCGTCCACTTCGTATTTATCTTTTTCTACTACTATCGAAGCCAAATCGGGCAAATCGAATTCTGGTATCGGATAATATTCGTAAGTCAAATGAAGTCCGTCATCTTTATTTTCCATATTTGAAAGTTTTGGAGTTCCCATTGATTTTGCATTTTTTTCATCGCTGTAAGTATTCCAAACTTCCTCTATAAGAATTTCGTTTGTAGCGCCTTCCAAAGCGTCTCTATATCTCGAATATACGATATCGTTTGGAGCATGCCCAACTCTAAAACCTTTGATATTAACTTTCGGCTTATAATATTCTATCTGCTTTTGAAGTTCGCTATTATAAGCGTCTTTAGAAACCGATGCTTTAAGAGTAATTAAATCTTTTTCGTCTTTTGAAGTTTCAAATTGTAAATCTTTTGTATCCATTATTTATAAAACCTTTTTTAAAAATAAATTTATTAAATTAAATATAATTAAAAATAAAAACCCAAACAGAATTAAATCTATTTGGGTCAAATGAGCGGGAAACGGGACTCGAACCCGCGACAGTCTGCATGGCAAGCAGGCACTCTACCAACTGAGTTATTCCCGCAATAGATTTAAGAAATATTATACAACATTAAAATAAAATGTCAATATCTATTTTAAATAAAATATAAATATTTTTAAACTGCATTATTAAGTTTATAATTGTAATTCGCTTTGTTCGGCTCGCGATAACTGATTAATTAAAAATGTAATGACGAAGAACTTTGTCATTACGAGCAACTGAAAGGAGCGAAGTAATCCACAGAAAAGAAATTTTATTTTTTGGATTGCTTCACTCATTCGCCAATCCCAAAGGGACGCAGGGCGAAGGCGGGCTTTCACGCTGTGTGCCTCGCTCTGCGTGCCTTCGGCAACGGCAAGCCTCACTACCGTTCGCAATGACGATTAAATTAAAAAAATAAAAAGTGATTGACGATTGGCAAATAATCCTTATCTTATTGATAGAAAGATTAAATAAGACTTTAGGAGGTCATATTATGACGAACAAAAAAACTTTTAAATTTCAATTTTCAACTTTAGTTATTATCGCTTTAATAGCAATGTTATCCGTAGCCTGTAAAAACAAAGTGACGGCTTCCGCTAATTTATCCGCAGAAGCTGGAACTGAAGAAATTATAGGCGGCATAGAAACGGAAGAACCTTCAAGCGGCGTTGGAGATATTACCGATAACAAAGACGCAACTGATAACGACAATAAAGATGCCACTGACAATGAAAATAAAGGGGACGCTGATAATAAAGATATAGACGATGATAAAAAAGCGGTTTATAATGAAGGCATATTTTATAATAAAGACTTCACGGCAACGGTTAAAAATGCTCAAATAACAATCGAATATAAAGACTTATTCGGCGGACAAGGTCCTTTAGTAATTAAAGCGGAAGGCAAAACTACGATAAAAGCTAAAAACAGCAGATATGGATTTAATTTCATAATAGACGGAGTAAAATTCCTTGCTACTGATGCTACGCCTAATTATGACGCTAACGGCGATTTGGTATCAATAGTATTTAGCGGATACGGACAAACGAAAGTAGTTAAATTTTCTAAAAAAGCCCCAGTTGATAACAGAAATACAATTAACGAAGGCTCATTTGCCAACGCTGATTTTAAAGCAACGGTTAAAAACGGTCAAATAGCAATCGAATACAAAGACGCGTTTGGCGGACAAGGTCCTTTAGTAATTAAAGCAGAAGGTAAAACTTCAATAAAAGCCAAAAATAGCAGAGTCGGATTTAACTTCATAGTAAACGGCGCAAAATTACTTGTAACGGATGCAACGCCTAATTATGACGCTAACGGTAATTTGTCTTCTATACTATTTGACAGCAAATATGACGGACAAAAATTTGTAGCTAAATTCTAAATAAGAAATAATAATTGAAGTTGTATTAATCATTAGGAGATTGTTCTCCTAATGATTTTTTATTTTTGTATTTCCACGCCTTCTTACGAAGTCTAGTAATGACAATATTTGAATAATCATTAATCAAGTAATACAAATAACTTCATAATAAAAT
>NZ_JBNMIZ010000085.1:0-10506 GCF_050873525.1 Brachyspira sp.
GATTATATTCCGATAAATAAGTCAATAAAAATCATTTACTAAAAATTAATTTTATAGTATAATGAATCAAAAATTTTATAAAAAAGGAATAAATAATTATGAAACTTGAAGATTTAAAAAACGAAAAACTTAAATCTTGGATTAAAGAAATGGCGGATATGTGTCAACCGAAAGACATATATGTTTGCGATGGAAGTAGCGGAGAATACGACAGATGTATGCAAGAGCTTATAGATTTGGGATTGGCTCATCCTCTCAAAAAGAGGAAACATAGCCATTCTTTCAGAAGCGACCCTTCCGATGTTGCGAGAGTGGAAGACAGAACTTTTATAAGTTATCCAAACGAAATAGACGCGGGACCTACAAATCATTGGATGAATCCTGACGAATTAAAGAAAACAATGAAAGACTTATATAAAGGCTCGATGAAAAACAGGACAATGTATGTGATTCCGTTTTCTATGGGACCTGTAGGTTCTCCAATCGCAAAAATCGGCGTGGAACTTACGGACAGCGCTTATGTTGTTTGCAATATGCATATAATGACGAGAGTCGGAACTAAAGTATTGGAAGTTTTAGGAGCAAACGGAGAATTTGTCCCTTGCTTGCATTCGGTTGGCGCTCCTTTATCGGACGGAGAAAAAGACAAAAAATGGCCCTGCGCTCCGATAGAAAAAAAATATATTTCGCATTTTCCAGATGAAAATTTAATTTGGTCCTACGGTTCGGGCTACGGCGGAAACGCTTTGCTTGGTAAAAAATGTTTGGCTTTGAGAATTGCAAGCGCTATGGCAAGAAGAGAAGGATGGATGGCGGAACATATGCTTATATTGAGATTAACTAATCCAGAAGGAAAAAGATTTCATATAGCGGCGGCTTTTCCGAGCGCATGCGGTAAAACAAATCTTGCAATGCTTCAGCCTACAATCAAAGGTTGGAAATGCGAAACTATAGGAGACGATATAGCTTGGATGAAAATCGGAGATGACGGCAGACTTTATGCGATAAACCCAGAAGCGGGATTCTTTGGAGTAGCTCCAGGAACTTCTTACGATTCAAATCCTATGGCTATGGATTCCATAAGAGAAAATACGATATTCACAAACTGCGTTGAAACGGATGACGGCGATGTATGGTGGGAAGGAATGAGCGAACCGCCAGCGCATGGTAAAGACTGGAAAGGAAACGACTGGACGCCAGCAAGCCCCGATAAAGGCGCTCATCCAAACGCGAGATTTACCGCTCCAGCTAAACAATGCCCTATAATCTGTTCGGACTGGGAGGACCCAAAAGGCGTTCCTATAGATATATTTATTTTCGGAGGAAGAAGAGCTTCAGTCATGCCGTTGGTTCATGAATCTTATAACTGGGACCATGGAGTATTTATGGGTTCTACGGCTGCAAGCGAAACTACCGCCGCTAATATCGGTTCGGTTGGCGCTTTGAGATTCGACCCGTTCGCTATGCTTCCTTTTGCGGGCTACAACATGGGAGACTATATGAATCACTGGCTCGAAATGGGAGATAAATTGGGAGATAAAGCTCCTAAAATTTTCTATGTTAATTGGTTTAGAAAAGACGCGGACGGAAAATGGCTTTGGCCAGGATTCGGCGACAATTCGAGAGTTCTAAAATGGATGTGCGAAAGAGTCGAAGGAAAAATTGAGGCTAAAGACACTCCAATCGGAAGAATGCCTAAAGACGGAGATTTGGATTTAACGGGATTAAAAATTGACGAAGCGGATTTCAAAGAGCTTATGAGAGTCGACATCGAGGCTTGGAAAAATCAGGCAAACGAAATAGAAAATCATTATTCAAAATTCGGCGACAGACTTCCTCAAAGACTCAAAAAACAGCTTGAAGAATTGAGAGCGAGATTGAATAAATAAATCGAGTAAACGATTAAAAAATAAAATTATACCGCTGGTTTTAATTAATCGGCGGTTTTTTATTTGCATTGTCATTTGCTATTCGCAATGATGGAATTATTAAAAATATTCGTAATTGCAAAAAAAACAAAAAAATCCACTTAATTAAAATAGAAAATAATTAAATTATGTTAACTCTATCTATAAATTCACTTAAATTCTTTCATAACTTTATTACTTTTTGTTAATTTCTTATTTTTTTTTTTTTTTTTGACAATAATAATTTTTTTGCTTGACTTTTACAAAATAATTGCTATACTATAAATATAGAGAGAAACTCTATAAATAAAATTTATCATAAGGAGTTAATTATGATTAACACAAAAGAATTAAAAGTTTCAAAAAGAGTGGCTATTGTTTTATTGATAGTCGTATTTAGTATCGTAGGAATTGTTGCCTGCGGAGGAGACGATATTACTGGAAGCGGCAGAGGTAATAGTTATACTCAAACTCCAGTTGGACCAACTGGACCTACATCTCCTACTACTAATACTAATAGTGGCGGAGGTTCTGACCTTCCTGGTATGGATACGAATGATACATGGGAGATGCCTAAACCTAACTGGGGAGACGATACATATTACACGATATATATTCCATTTAATGGTCGAACGAATGTAAGCTATAAAGATACTACCACTTTGAATACTCTTTACAGAAGATTTATTGAACGCGGAATAGGAGGTAACGGCGGAAGATGGTTTATCAAAGACGGAGGAAATACTTTGTCAGACCCTACGCAAGGAAGTTATTATTATTTTGATAAAGATTTAAATATTCGTTATGGCGGAAACACATATGCGGGATATCATAAAAGATTAATGAAGAAATTCCTTGGAGCAGTAATAGTCGATTATAGTTGGAATGATAGAGAAGACGGGATAGATAGAGGAAGGTTAAGAGGAACTTGGTCTTTAGGCGGACTTTATGAGACTATGGTAAGCAAAAAAGACGACCCCGACTATGGACAAGGTTATTGGCAATATAGTGGACCGGATGCTGAATATCTTCGAATATTTATGGGAAACTCTTTTGAGAGAACAAGAGGACATGTAGAAGTTGTTATTATGAACGAAGGATATGCCGATGGAAAATATAATGAATTTGGAGCGGATATATATATGTGCACCACTCCGAAGAACGCTTATACGGGCAGCGCCGATGTAGAATATAAACAGGCTTATTATGCTTATAAATCTTACTTGGGAGCTGACCCTTCAGTATATACTAAAAAATTGCATACTCGAACAAATCTGGCTTTCTGTTGGGGAAAATATGCTTTAACAAATGGATGGGGACATATTGCAAAAACAGGCTATCAGAAGTTTACATATTTCTCTTCTAGACCTTCCGCTTGGCATTTAGAATAGGTTTTGAGAACTTTATTAAGGTTTTTTAAATATATTTAGATATAATTTATTTTTGAAACTTTGGGGCTTGCTCGTTTAGGGCAGGCTCTTTTTATTTTCTAATTTACGATTAACTCAAATATTCCGCTATACTACTTGCAATAAATCTCGCATTCTCTTCGTTTAACGAACTATATAAAGGCAATGTGATTTCATTCTTATAAAGATTAAAGGCGTTATTATAATCGTTAATATTATAACCCAAATCTATATATGCTTTTTGAAAAGGTAAAGGAAGATAATGAACATTTAAAATTATTCCAAGCTCGAACATTTTTTCTATGAGCGCGTTTCTGTCGCTTTCTTCAAAATCTTTTATCCGAATCAAATATAAATGATAGGAAGATTCGCTATAATCGTTTTTTAATTCTGGAATAATTATTTTATCATTTTTGCTTAAAATCTCGTTATAAACGCTCGCAATTTTTTTTCTGTTTTCAAGCATTTTATCATATCTTCTAAACTGCGATAAACCAACCGCCGCATGCAAATCGCTCAAATTACATTTATAACCGATGCATTCTATATTATATTTCCATGAGTTTGCGCCGCCTTTGTCTTTATCGAATGCGCTTTTATTCTGTCCGTTCAAAGCCCAAATTGAAATTTCTTTATATATATCGTCCGCTTTTATATTTCCAATATCGTTAAACGCCAAAGCTCCGCCTTCCGCTGTCGTTATATTTTTCACGGCATGAAAAGAAAACGAAGTAAAATCCGCCTGATTTCCTACTCTTTTATTTTTATAAATCGCTCCTATAGAATGCGCTGCGTCCGACAAAAATAAAATTCTATTCAATTCTTTTTGATATTTATTATTAGAAGGTTTGAATAAATTTTTTTTATTTTCAAGAATATTTTTAATCGCGTCATAATCGCATGGAAAACCGCCAATATCCACCGAAATAATTGCTTTAGTTTTTTCGGTTATCGCATTTTCTAATTTTTTTAAATCGATATTAAAATCGCTTTTATTAATTGAATCCGCCGCGTCTAAAAATACTACTTTCGCTCCAAGATGAATTGCTACATTCGATGTGGATGCATAAGTATAAGCGGGAACTATTACCTCGTCTCCTTCACCGATTCCGAATATTTTTAAAGCCAACTCCATAGAAGATGTAGCGCTTGAAAGAAGTTTAACTCTTTTTACTTCGAGATATTTTGATAATTCTTCTTCAAATTCTTTATTAACCGCTCCGCTCGTTATCCATCCCGACTTTAATACTTTAACTACGGAGTCTATTTCGCTTTCGGTTATATCGGGAGGAGAAAATGGAATAATTTTTTTCATTATTTAATTTTATTTTTTATTAAGCGCTATTTTTTCTATCATTTCAACGACATTATCGATTCCCAAAAAATCGCTATTGAAACAAGCATGATAATTTCGAGCGTCTCCCCAAACTTTTCCCGTATAATAGTTATAATGCTTTTCTCTCAATTTATCTCTTTCTTTAAGAATTTTTTCTATATTTTCGCTGTTTAATTTATATTCTTCAACCGCTCTTTTTATTTTGCTTTTAATATCCGAATATACGAAAATATTTATGCAGTCGTCAAATTTTTCCAAAACATGATTTGCGCATCTTCCCACTATAACGCATGAATGTTTTGAAGCGACTTCTTTAATCACATTGCTTTGAGCGAAAAACATTGTGTCCTGCAAAGATTCTCCGTTTCCAAATACCATATTTCCCGCATAAGAACCCGAAACTGCAAAATTAAATAAAGGAGTCCCCGTTAATTTCTGTTCGTTTTCTTTTATATAATCGGGGGAAAATCCCGTTTTTTCCGAAGCCATTTCAATTATGGCTTTATCGTAAAACGGTATATTAAGCTGATTTGCAACCGTTTCGCCAATATATCTTCCGCCGCTTCCAAATTCTCTGCTTATAGTTATAATAATTTTTTTATCCATAGATTCTCCGATAATTAAATTATATTTTAAAGATAATCAATATTTTTTTATTAAATATTTTTTAGAATTTTTTTAAAATAAAATTTAATAAAAATAATATTAACGAAAATTATATTTAAAATTTTTTTATTTGTCAAGGCTTTAAAATATTGTAAAAAATAATAATTTAAATTTATTTAACTATTGACTTAATATTTTGATATAGTATAATAATTCATACTGTTAAACATGATGAAAAATAATTAATTAAAAAAAATAAAAAACAAAGGAGAAATAATTATGACAGAATTAACAGAAAAACAAAAAGAGATGCTAGATTTCATGAGGAAGTTCACAAACGAAAACGGATATCCTCCAACTGTAAAAGAGATGATGGCGAGATTCAATTTTGCATCTCCGACAGCGGTGACTACTCATTTAATAGCTTTGGAGAAAAAAGGATTTATCAAAAAAACTGGAAACAGAGCGCGAGGAAGCGTTCCCGTAAACAGAAATAAAAATTACGACATGGTAAATATTCCTTTATTGTCGAAATTGTCAAGAGAAGCTAACGCTGGTGTGCTTATGGACTCTGCCGAAGAAATAGTGGAAGATACTTTCACTTTGCCAAAATCAATAGCTAAAGACGAAGGAAATTTTCTTATAAAAGTAGTAGACGATTCTATGATTGACGCTCATATAAAAGAAGGCGATATGGTTTTGGTAAATCCTATAAATGTAAATCCGAATAACGGAGATATAGTCGTGGCAAAAATAGATAATAATGGAAACGAAGAGATAACGATTAAAAGATTTTTTAGAGAAAACGATTATATAGAACTGGTTTCGGAAAATAAAAATTATCCTCCGATTAGACTTGGAAATGTGCCTATAATTGGAAAAGTCGTTGGACTAATAAGATTAAATTTATAGTTTAAATTAAAAAGTATTTTTATAAAATATTTATTATATTTTTTTAATATTTTATAACTCGAATACTTAAAATATAAAACTCGAGTTGGTCACGCTTTCCTGCAAATCCGTAATGGTTTTATTGAGGTCGTATTCTCTTCTTCTTGGAAGTCCGCCGCCTGGGAAGTCGGTTAATGTGAATTCAATCCAGAATTCTTTCTCCCAATAGGAGCCTTTAACCGACCCGCTCGCGACATCCGAAGGCAATGTTGAAGGGCGAACGGAAAAAGTCGCGAGGAATTCCCATCCGTCCAAATCATGCCATATACTCGCTTCTATAGACGACAATTTAAATAAACTGCTCATTCTTTTTTGCGAATCTTTGAAATTAAAAGAATCCATAATATCCTGAAAAGGATTAACCCAATCCTCGTTTTCTTTTTGAGCGTAAGATTTTATATATCTGTAAGTCCTGTCATTTTGGCTCGTGGTTGCAAACCTAACTCTCCATTGCTGCAGTATTTCAAATTCTATTCCAAATATAAAAGAAGCGCTATTATATCTATAATTAATGAAATCATGATTATATGAAATGTCAAAAAAGAAATCAAAAGAATTCATGATGCCGTCTCCGAAGAAAGGCTTTTTCCCTTTTCGTAATAATATCCAGTCGGTAATCGTTCCTATAGGTATCGGTATATGTATAACCGTGTTTATGCTATTTGCGGTTAAATTCGTTCCTAATAAATTTTTTCCTATATTATAAGTTACATAAGATTCGTCAATATATAATCTTGCCGAACCTCCGACTTCTGTAGTTAAAAATTTATTTGTGGAAAAATCGATTTTATAGCTTTTGGTTTCGGCGTTATAATAAGGTTTCATATCGTATCCCGTTCTAACATATCCTTGAACATCCAAATTCAAATTAGGTATATAAAATAAACTATATCCCGTTCCGCCTATTGACAATCTCGAATTAATATTATGCGAACTGAACTCTCCGCCCGCTCCCGCGTTTGTGCTTTCGGCTTCCATTTCTTTGAATTGATAGCCCAAACTGTAGGAACTTTCCCAAGTGATAGTAGGAGTAAAATAATTATCCCATTGGTAAGGAATTACGCTTCGAGGCAAAAATACGGATAAATTCATTGTAGTTCCCAAACCTACATAAGTATTGTTTCTATCGTAAATTATATCTTCCGCAGTCGGATTAACGCTCTTTTGATAATTATAATCTAATCTCGCGTTTGGCGTGAATCTTACAAATTCGTTAGTGAAACTTCTTGACATATTTCCATATACGCTTACATTATTTCTTTCCGCTATCTTTTCGTTTAACTGGTCGTTAAGGTCGGGATTATCATAAAAATATATACCTTCGGAAGTTTTATAATTTACCGTTCGATTATAGCTTACGCCTAAAGAATAATTGATATTCAAATCTTGAAAATAATAAGAGGTTTCGTCTCCCCATACCGAACTATAACTCGCTTCTACCGAAGGCAAAACAAGTCTGCTCGGTTTCGACATATAATAATCGAAGTTTGTATTTTCGCTTACCGAAAGATTTCTAACGGATGCCAAATCCCATTGCGCTCCCGCCCTTAAAGAGATTCCGTAAATCGAATTATTTAAATAAATAGAATTTTCCAAAGAACTTTCGGCATAAGAGTCTCCAATATCGTCCAAATTTCCTCTTATTGCGGTAAAGAAAGATGCTATATCCATAGCAGGTCTTTGATTATAGAAATCCGAACGAAAATATAAATCGCTATTCAAATTTAATCTTCCAACGACATAGCTGTTTATATTTTCTCCATTATATAACTGTATCGTATGGTCGTATTCAAATTTATATCTTGGCTTGAATTTTCCAGATTTACCTTCCGCAAAATAGTTGACATATCTTGTGCCGAATCCTACGCTCGAAGATATATAAGAATCGAGCAAATAATACTGCCTTCCCAAAGCAAACATAGCGTCCAAAGATAAATCATGATACTGACTCGTATATCTTATTTCGTCTCCCAAAAGAAAACCAAGCTTTTGATAGGCGTCAAATCTTATAGTATGTTCCATTCCGTATAAACCGAATGTTTTTCTGTTTTGCATATATACGCCTTCTCTTAAAGACTGTCCGAAAGCGGTTATTATTCCCGTTCCCATGTAGTTTTGAAAGAATAAAGGAAAATAAAATACTGGCTGCCTTCCGACTCTATAGATGCCGTTGAACAGCATGAATTTTTTAGTGTCCCATACATATACTCTGCTTGCCAAAAAGTCATGCGCTACGGGAGTGAGCCTCGAAAAACTAACGCTGCTTTTATCGGCGTAAAAATTCTCATCGTTAAATTTTATAATATCTCCCGCAACTGTGAAAGCCTGATATTTTGTAGTTCCGCTAAATAAAACTCCTTTTCTGCTTTCTCTATTCAACATAAACCATTCGCCTTGAAGGTCGTTTTCGGAAGATTGAACTCTCAAATTTCCTTGAGCGAATATTTCTCCCGTTTTCAAACTATAAACCACTCTGTCGGAAGATAAAGTATTTCCGTATAATTCTATAGCGACATTTCCATACAAAAATATTATCTCTTCGTCCGATTCTTTAATAGCATATCTTTCCACATAATCGGCGCTTCTTAATTGAACTCTTCCGCCGCCTCCGCCAAAAGAACTTCGAGCTACGCTTTTTATTTCATTTTCGCCCGTTATTTGTTCCACTTGAACATTAACCTGCCTTTTTATTATTCTCTCTCTCAAATCGGCTTCGGTATCGGAAGGATATGTTTCTATATTATAAGTTTTCGCATATTCCAATAATGCATCATAAGGAGTGAAATTGACGACATTAATAAAAGAAACGGGATTTTTCATCGCGTCAAATTTGCTTATTAGTAATAAAGCGTTCGGAGTTTCGTTAGTTTGAGTTTGAATATTATTTGTATTATTATTTTGAATATTATTTTTATTATTGTTATTTTGAGAATATAGATTAACATTAAAAACAAATATAAATAACAGCAGAATTAAAACGCGCATATATCCTCTTAATAACCAATTTTAAGAAAATTTTTCTAATTTTATTTTATTTTTATTTTAAAGAAGTTTCGTTTTCCAATTTTCAATACGCCTTCTTTTAATATATTTAAATTCATATCCGTAATTTTTTCGTTATCAATCGAAACGCTTCCTTGAGAAATTAATCTTTTCAAATTCGATTTGCTTTCGTTTTTCATGCATACTGACAAAACTGTTAATATATTGCTGTCGTTTTTATCAATAATAATTTCTTCGATATTGTCGGGCAAACCTTTTGAGCTGAATATTCTTTTAAACTCTTCTTCCGCCGCGTCCGCTTCATTTTCGCTATGATATAATTTAACGATTTCTTTAGCCAATATAGATTTTATATTTCTTGGATTTTCTCCGTTTGCCATCGAATCGGCATAAGATTTTATATTTTCCATAGGAATGTCGGTTACAAGTTCCATATATTTCGTAATCAAATTGTCGGGAATGCTCATTGCCTTTCCATACATATCTTTTGGACTGTCGTATATTCCGATATAATTTCCTAAAGATTTGCTCATTTTATTTACTCCGTCAAGTCCTTCCAATAAAGGAACGGTTATAACGGCTTGAGGAGATAGTCCGTATTCTTTCATTAAACTTCTTCCGACAAGCAAATTAAATTTTTGGTCTGTGCCTCCGAGTTCTATATCGCATTCCAAAGAAACCGAATCGTAGCCTTGAGCCAAAGGATATAAAAATTCCATCATGCTTATAGCCTGTCCGTTTTTATATCTATTTGAAAAGTCGTCTCTCTCTATCATTTGCGCCACCGTGTATCTTGAAGTTAGTCCTAAAACATCGGCAAAACTCATTTTTTCAAGCCATCTGGAATTAAAATCGATTATGGTTTTTTCGGGGTCTAAAATTTTAAATACTTGCTGTTTATATGTTTCGGCATTTTTCAATACATCTTCCGTAGTTAATCTCGGGCGAGTTTTTGTCTTTCCAGAAGGGTCTCCGATTCTTCCAGTAAAATCTCCGATTAAAAAAATTACTTTATGTCCCAATATTTGAAAGTGGCGCATTTTTTTTAATAAAACGGTATGCCCCAAATGAATATCTGGAGCGGTAGGGTCGAATCCCGCTTTTACGGTTAATTGTTTTCCGCTTTTTAATTTTTCTTTTATCTCTTCGAGTCCTATTGCTTCGTTTATTCCGCGAGTGATTAATTCTATAGATTCTTCAACGGTAAATTTTTTATTTTCCATAATTATTAAAACCCTTCAATTAAAATTTTAAAGTAAACATAATTTCTAAAATATTATGATAACTATAATAA
>NZ_JBNMIZ010000086.1:0-10445 GCF_050873525.1 Brachyspira sp.
GGGTTAAATGATTAAACACGGTGCAGTTACGTTACGTTACGTTACGCCAATCATTTAAACTTTCTCGGCTTTTCTATTGCAAAAATCTTTTCATTAAATCATTTTATATATTGTCCGTGCTTTGCGGATATTTTGGTTTCGATAACTTATTGGGAAAGAAGAAACCCAATTTTGTTATAAATAAAAAATTTTTTCATCAAGGAGTAATAAAATGAAAAACATTAAAAAATTTCTTCTAATTATGGCAATGACGATGGCGCTCGGAACATCGGCATTTGCGGCAAGCGGTTTCGAGTTTATTTTGAATGTGCCACTCGGAGCTGGTATAACTATTCCGTCTAAAGATATGAAAGACGCTGGTTATAAAGGCACGGCAGGTTTTGACGCTGGAGTTGAAGTTCAGTTGGGCTATATGTTCCAAGTTGTAAACGGCTTCGGAATCAGCGCGTTGGTTGAATTGGGCTACGCTCATGACCATTTCGGAACTTCTATTGAAGCCGACCTAGGCGCACTCGGTTATGAAGGTGCAGGAGTAGTTAAAGTGTCCGATAGTTACGGTTTAGACAGCTTCAAAATCGGCTTGCTTCCAAAATTCAATATCGGCGCTTTCGCAATCGGAATCGGTGGAGGAGTTAAAGTTCCTCTCGGCGGAAAATACACCATGAAATTGGGTGACGCAAAAGATTCCATTAAATTAGCTATGGGCGATACATTATCTTTGTTTTCTCCTCCCGTTATAGGCTATGTTAAAGCCACTTTCGATTATTCTATTTTCTTTTTGGATAATTTGGCTTTCAATATCGGCTTATATTTGGGCGGAGATATTGCTAAACAAGATGACGGCTTGGGCGGAAAGGTAACTACAAGCAATTTCGATGTTGGAGTAGAATTAGGTTTAAAATTCGGTCCGAGAGCTTAAAGTAAAAAAATCTTTTTCTTTAATTAAAATAATATAATTCTAATTCACACACTTAAGCGGGCGGGGAATTCTCCTCGCCCAATTTTTTTTAAATTCGTCCGTTGTTTTAATTTGTCATTGCGAGGGAGTATAACGACCGAAGCAATCCACTATTAATAAAACTAAATTTTAAAATAAAATTTAATTAATTTTGGATTACTTCGGCTATAAATAGCCTCGTAATGACGATTATAAACCTGACAACAATGTGGCTTCAGCCCATTGTGTTAACGATTTTGGAAAAGCATGCAAGGGGTTGAAACCCCTTGTTATTAGAAATGTTAATGAATTTTAATTGGATTACTTCGCTTCCTTTCAGTCGCTCGTAATGACGATAGATTATTTTTGTCATTGCGAGATTTATTTATAAATCGAAGCAATCCACTATTTATAAAGTTTAATTTTAAAATCAAATTCTATTAGATTACTTGCCTATGGCTAATGGTGGACTAAAAATTTATCCGTTATTTTTTAATTATTTTTTAATCAAATAGCCTCCACATTACGCGTGGCAATTATATCTACTCCTTCAACATTGGAAACTATAACATCTCCAATACGAACGGGAGCTTTAACTTTTATATCTTTCAAAGCATGAAGGCATAATTTAATTTTATCTTTATCTATAGGTTCTTTAGTTTTTACGGGAAGAGTTTTTAATTTTCCGTTTTCCACTTTAACTATAGTCGTAACCATTCTAACGGGACGAACTATTTCAGCTCTCGCGTAAGTGTCGCCTCTCTTACAAGTATTTCCGCTAACTTTTACGACTTCGTTATTTTCCATTTCAATATTTAAAGCGCATCCCATAGGACAGCATATACAAGTCAATTCTTTTTTTTCCATAAATCAATTATCCTCTATTTTAAATTCTATATTTTTTAAGCCATTTTTTAATAACATATCTTTACCCAATTTTAATGTTTCCATTTCGCCTGGGGCAAATATTAAATGTTTTTTATGAATGACCCTCTCGCCGTCAAAATAAACATTCAAAAATTTATTCGTAAATACTCCGCCGACTCTAAACCTAACGGTAAGCCCTTCTTCTATATTATCGATATTAACGATTGACGGGACTGTATAACGAACGCCGTTTGACGCTTTTAAGTAAATATATTCTTCTTTTTGTTTTTTTACTTTTTTATTTAATTTATTTAAAACATAAAGCGCCGCGCTTTTTCCCGCAGTTTCCGCTTCTTCAGAAACAAAATCAACCAAATCATGAACATGCAAAGCGTTTCCGCATGAAAATATTCCTTCAATATTCGTTTCCAAACTTTCGTTTACTATAGGTCCCGATGTAATCGGATTTATTTCAATTCCTATTTCTTTTGAAAGTTCGTTTTCGGGAATAAGTCCAACCGACAAAAGCAAAGTGTCGCATGAATAATATTCTTCCGTTCCTTTAATCGGTTTCATGTTTTCGTCAACTTTCGCTATAATCACTCCTTCGATTCTGTCTTTTCCTTTAATGTCGATAACCGTATGGCTCAATTTTAGCGGAATATTAAAATCATCCAAACATTGAACGATATTTCTTTTGAGTCCTCCCGAAAATGGAAGAATCTCGGCGACTACTTTTACGATAGCTCCTTCAAAAGTCATTCTCCTCGCCATAATAAGTCCAATATCTCCAGAACCTAAAATAACGACTTCTTTTCCCGGCATATATCCTTCTATATTTACCAAATGCTGCGCCGCTCCCGCCGAAAATATTCCCGCGGGTCTATATCCTGCTATGTTAAGCGCACCTCTCGCTCTCTCTCTGCATCCCATAGCCAAAATTATCGCTTTCGATTTTATTTGGATATAACCTTCTTCTTTATTTATATAAGTTATATTTTTACCTGTGTCTATATTCAAAACCATCGTATTTAATTTATATTCTATTTTCAAATCTATAACTTTTTCTATAAATCTATATGCATATTCTGGTCCCGTTAATTCTTCGTTAAATCGATGAAGTCCAAAACCGTTATGTATGCATTGATTTAATATTCCGCCTAAAACTTCGTCTCTTTCTATAATGAGCAAATTTTCTATTCCGTTTTCTCTTGCCGAAATAGCGGCAGCAAGTCCCGCAGGTCCTCCGCCTATAATAACAATATCATAAGATTTCATTTTCTCTCCTTAAAAAATTAAAAAATAAATTATAAACTTTCTTTATTTATGCCTTTAAGTATTTCAGAACCTTTTTCGGACTTTGTAATATTCAATATGTCAATTTTAAGTTCCCTTGAAAGTATTTCCATTATTTTTGGAGAACAAAATCCGCCTTGACATCTTCCGAGTCCAGCTCTAACTCTTCTTTTAACTCCGTCCAATGAACGAGCGCCTATCGGACTTTTTATTGCCTCCACAATTTCGCCTTCTGTGATTTTTTCGCATCTGCAAATTATATGTCCGTATAGATGATTTTCTTTTATAAGTTTATTTTTTTCTTCGTTGGACAAACTCATAAATTTTGTAATGCCTTTTCTTTTTTCTATAAAATCTTTTTTCGATTCTAATTTTGCTTTTTCTTTTAAAATATCCGCTACCATAACTCCAACGGCTGGAGAGCTAACGAGTCCCGGCGATTCTATTCCCGCGCAGTCTATAAAATTTTCGCAATCTTCCACTTCTTTAATTATAAATTCATGTCCGTCTTCATGAGGACGAAGCCCCGCAAAAGAAGTTATTACTTTATTATAAGGAATATTTTTCACGGTTAATTTGGATTTTTCTATAACCTGACTCAAACCTTCCGCAGTCGTATTTACGCCTTCTTTATTTTCTATATCTATCGCTGTCGGTCCAATCATTATATTTCCATGAACTGTCGGAGTAACCAGAATGCCTTTTCCAAATTTACTTGGCAAAGCGAATATCGTTGAAGAAACTACATTTTTAACTTCGCTGTCGAGCAGAATATAATCTCCTCTTCTTGGATTTATTTTTATTTTATTTGAGCTTACCATGTTATGAAATTTGTCGGCATAGATTCCAGCGGCATTTACGATATATTTCGTTTTTATGATTCCGTTGCTAGTCATAACCTCGAATATATTATTAACTTTTTTTATATCCAAAACTTCCGTATTGAATCTGAATTCCACTCCGTTATCCGCCGCATTTTCCGCATAGGCAACATTTAGTATAAACGGGCAAACTATTCCTCCAGTCGGTGCGTATAAAGCGGCAATTACATTATCGTTTAGATTTGGTTCTTTTTCAAAAACTTCTTCTCTATTCAATATTTTTAAACTTTCTACTCCGTTTGCAATTCCTCTTTCATACAATTTTTGTAAATTAGGCAAATCGTCTTTATTCGTGCATACTACTAAAGAACCGTTTAATTTGAAAGGAACATTCAAGTCTTTTGCTATTTTTGGCATCATTTTATTTCCCAAAACATTTAACTTTGCCATAAGCGAACCGTTTGCCGCGTCAAATCCCGCATGAGCTATTCCGCTATTTGCTTTTGAAGTTCCCGAACAGACATCTTCGCATTTTTCGACTACGCATATATTCGCTTTATATCTCGATAATTCTCTCGCAGCCGAAGTTCCCGATACGCCCGCTCCTATTATTAATATATCATACATAAAATACCTTTATTTTTATTTTTTTCTTTTTTTATTATAAATAATTTTTTAATATTTTATAAATAAAAATATAATCCGCATATCGAAATAATCAATAAATCAACATGCGGATTGCAAGATTTTATTATACAGCCCAGTTTTTAGCTCGTTCAACCGCTTTTTTCCAGCCCGTATATTTTTGATTTCTTTCATCTTCGGATAGAGAAGGTTTAAACTCTCTGTCTAATTTCCATCTCTTTGAAATCTCTTCTTTATCTTTCCAGAATCCTACCGCCAAGCCCGCCAAATACGCGGCGCCCAAAGCGGTAGTTTCCGTTATTTGAGGTCTTAAAACTTTTGTATTTATTATGTCCGCTTGAAACTGCATCAAGAAATTATCTCTCGAAGCTCCGCCGTCAACTTTTAGAGAACCTAATTTTACTCCCGAATCGGCAACCATAGCGTCTATAACATCTCTGCTTTGATAAGCTATCGCCTCTTCAGCCGCTCTTATTATATGACTTCTATTTACGCCTCTCGTGATTCCGACTAAACATCCTCTCGCATACATATCCCAATAAGGCGCTCCGAGTCCTACGAATGCTGGAACTAAATATACGCCGTTTGTGTCTTTAACTTTTGTCGCAAAATATTCCGTATCTTTAGCGTCATGCAAAAGTCTAAGCTCGTCTCTAACCCATTGAATAACCGCGCCCGCGATAAATACCGAACCTTCCAAAGCGTATTCAATTTTTCCTTTATAGCCTATTCCAATAGTCGTTATCAAGCCGTTTTTACTCAAAATAAATTTTTCGCCCACATTCATTAGAATAAAACTTCCCGTTCCGTAAGTATTTTTTATATCGCCCTTATCAAAACATGCCTGTCCGAATAAAGCCGCCTGCTGGTCGCCCGCTATTCCCGATATTGGAACTTCTTTTCCGTTTATATTCGCATATCCGTAAATTGTGGAAGAATCTTTAACTTCTGGAAGCATGCTTTCTGGAATATCCAATTCTTTCAATATTTTTTCATCCCATTTAAGCTCTTTGATATTATAAATCATCGTTCTGGAAGCGTTTGTATAATCGGTAACATGGACTTTTCCGCCCGTGAGTTTCCATATAAGCCAAGTGTCTATAGTTCCAAATAATAGCTCTCCTTTTTTAGCTTTATCTCTCGCTCCTTCGACATTATCGAGTATCCATTTAATTTTAGTTCCCGAAAAATAAGCGTCAACGACAAGTCCAGTATTTTCTCTAATATAAGAATCGAGTCCTTTAGCCTTTATAGAATCGCAAATCGAAGCCGTCCTTCTGCATTGCCAAACTATAGCGTTATATATCGGCTCTCCCGTATTTTTATCCCAAACGACAGTAGTTTCTCTTTGATTGGTTATTCCTATCGCCGCTATATCTTCGGGTTTAGCGCCCGCTTTCTGTATAGCCTCTTGCAAAACTCCAAATTGAGTCGCCCAAATTTCAGAAGCGTTATGTTCAACCCATCCTTCGTTAGGATATATTTGAGTAAATTCTTTTTGAGCGACAGATACCATATTTTGTTCATAATCAAAAAGTATCGCTCTACTGCTTGTTGTTCCTTGGTCTATAGCGAGTATATATTTCATTCAATTTACCTCTCAATTATAATTTATAATTTATCTATACAAAATTCTTACTTGTCCGAAAGCGGAATTGACATTTAAATATAATATCTTATCAGAATTTCCCATAATAAAATTAATCTCGCCGAAACTCACGCTGTCGCCCGTAGGAAGAGATATATTTCCAAACGCGCTCGAAGCCTTTATATGAACTTGAATATTTTGATTTATAAATATAATAGTGTCCGAAAATGCCGAGTCAATCGTTATATTAAGATTTCTGTCTACTTCCAAATTCGTAAAATCCATACTCGAAGTTTTGAAAAATATTCTATAATACGCTCTTTTATATTGCGGAAGATTTTCGCCGACATAATAAACGCCGATTAAAATATAAATTCCTAAAAACATTATTATTATGCTAAAAATCATTCTAAAAATCGGAGTGTATAAAATAAAAGGCATATTGATATTGAAACAGTATCTTATTATAAAATATATTCCCGTTAGAATTAATAATAAACCCAAAACTATTTTTGAAGAATAAAAACCTCTGCCTAATATTATCGCGATTCCCCAAACCATAATAACCAAAGCGACTATTATCGTAAATAAAGGAATGGACGCGAGAAAAGGAATATAAATATTAAAAATATATTGAAGAAGTATATAAGCTCCTATGATTATTACCAAAGTTCCTAAAAAGACTCTTGAAAAAATAAATTTCATGATTCAAAATCTACGACAAATTATTAAAATTATTTAAAGATATTAGATTAATAATATACTAAACAATTTTTATTTAAAATCAAGTTTTTATTTTTTACAAATTCGTTAAAAATTTGCTATTGACTTTTTTACTATTCATAGTATTATTTTGAAAAATTATAAAATATTTAATTCATTTTAAGGAGTAGAAAAATGAAAAAACTAATTTTATCGCTTATGTTTTTAATCGTAGGCAACATCCATTTATTCGGATATAACGATGCAAGCACTTTCTTTACTGCATTGTATTATCCTCAAGCGGCTTATTTTATGACGGATAGAATAGGCGTGTTGGTTGGAACGAACGGCTTTAGATTTATGGGAACGATTTTAAGCACATATCCTCTCTTAAAAACTTATAATACTGTAACCGATACAAATGGCACACCATTATACAAATTTACTAGCGCAATTCCGAGCGCGTTTATCGGTTTCGCTTACACAAATAACGACAAATGGTTTGGCGTGGGGGGGGGGTATGAATTGGACCACTATGAAAATGGAAGAGAGTATGGTTATATGGCGCATACGCCTGTAATAACTTTAAGCTTTTTGGAAAATCATGCTTTGAAATTCAATCTTCCCGTTTCAATAGGATACGGCTACGGAGCTTTGAAAGATGTAAAAGTATATTCCACTTTAATACATGCGAGATATAATGTTCCTTCGGAAGTAGTTCAGCAAATTCGTTTTTATGTATTTTACGGACATTTAAATATAAATAGCGCCGAAAAAGTTGAAGCCGATTCTTTGGGTTTTAACTTTGGAATATATTTTCATGCATTTGGAAACGAAAAATTTTCATTCGACCCTTATTTGAGATTTGGATATTATACTTCGGTAAAAGACGCAAGAGCTTCGATATATAACGAACTTGAAGGGCTTTTGAGTCCTTACGATATTACCGCTACGGCTCATGACCCTAAATCGTCTGACGGAACAGATTTTGTTGGCACAATGCCTGCAGGTTTCTACGCTGAAAAAATGTATTTAGTTTCTATAAGTCCGAGACTTGGATTATATGCAGAATCCGATTTTATATCGCTATATGGAGAACCTATATTTTCCTATAATATATACGGCGGAAAAAATATGAGGATTAACGGCGAAAGTTTTAATACTCCTCTAATGCAGTTCTCTTACGGATTATATATAGAATTGTATATAAAACCTACTAAAGATTTGACTTTATATTTGGAAGCGGATATGAGAGGAAATTCTCAAAGCGTATTAGGATTTAGCAGAACGGGATTTTCTTTCGACTCCTGCACAGGATTGCAATGGTTCTTTTAATTCTTAATTAGAAATTAAAAATACAAAAAATAAAAATTTAAAGCTGTTCAAACGGCGAGCTTAATTTAATTAGGCTGCCGTTTTTTAATTAACTTAATATAAATTTTAATTATCAAACCGCTTGTATTTTTTTCGGGCTTTTTATCGTTATGGTATTTTGTTCTTTGTATTTATTTATTAAATTTTTTAGCTTATCCGAAGATTGTTCTTCCATTAATTCTATTTCTTGATTTTCCATTATTATTTCCTCCGTGAATAAATCAATAAAATTAGTAAATTAAAAATTGCCTTCTCGCCATACTTTGAAATTAGGATAATCCAATTTTTTAGATTTATCTTCATACCATTTGCAAACCGCGGCGGACATATTTATCACATAAAAATTAAATTCCGTTTTCCATCCTTCGTTTTTAAATTTTCCAAACGATGGAATAAATTTATTATTAATCGTTTCGTAAATATTTTTTTGAATTTCTTTTGTCGGAATATTATTGTCTTTTATCGCTATTCTCAAAATTAAATGAATAGACATAGACGATAAAGTGGAAGTCAAAACCGAATATTTATCGTATAATTCTTCTTTCGTAAAATTTTTATTTATCGTGTCAGTCCATAATCTTATTATATTTCCAAGCGCTTCCAATTGTTCGGGAGTCGCTTTTTTGTCGGTTATTATCGCAGCGTAATAATCGGCTAGTTCCTCGAATGTCATAGTCGATTCTTCGTCCGCTATTGAAATTTCTTCAAATTCGTCTAATTGCATCGATTTTATCATGCTTTCTTTTTCGTTCGCGTAAATATTATTTGCGATAATCGTAATCGATAAAAACAAAAAAGTTATTATTTTTTTCATAATTTCAAGTCCGTTTTTTAATTTAATTTATTATCGGAAAATCGGCGTTATAGTATAGATTTTATTTGATTTGAATTATTTATTTGCAAATACCAACATTATATTTTATAATTCATATTTACGATAATATTTTAAATTATCAATTATTAAACTTAAACATTAAATTATTTGGAAAATTAAAATGGTAAAAAGAATTACATTACAAAACGGAATAAAAGTTGTTTTAGAATATATGCCTATTTTGGATACGGTTTCTACAGGATTTTTCTTCGTTACGGGAAGCGCAAACGAAACTAAAGAAACGAACGGCTATACGCATTTCATAGAACATATGTTATTTAAAGGCACGGATAAAACTAGCGCAAAAGAGTTGGTTAGAAAAATAGAAGGAGTCGGAGGAGTATTCAACGCTTTTACTTCGAGGCATTTAACTTCTTTTTATATAAATATAATTTCAAAATATTTTGAAAGAGCGATTGACACTTTGGAAGATATTATTCTTAATTCCGCTTTCAGAGAAGAAGATATTGCAAAAGAAAAAAAAGTTGTTATAGAAGAAATTAAAATGGTAAACGATACTCCAGAAGAAACCGCTTCGAGTCAGTTTTTTGCGGAAGCTTATAAAGGAACTTCGATGGCTTTTTCGATAGGCGGAAATATAAATAATATAAAAAGTATAAACAGAGAAAAAGTCTACAAATATTTTAAGAAAAATTTTAACGCGAATAATTTAGTCGTTTCGATTGCTGGAAAATTCGATATGGATTTGGCGATAAAAAAATTGTCAAACATTAAACTTAAAAAAAATATTAAAACCGAAAATAAAGAAATTCCGTTCTTCTACAAAACCGTGGCGAAAGAAAGAGAAGATTTGAATCATGTATATTTTTCTTTATACGCTCCTTCATATAAAGCGAACGATTATAAAAAATATAGCATGAATATTCTAAACGATATTTTTGGAGTAAGTTCTTATTCGAGATTGTATCAAAGCGTGCGAGAAAATAAAGGACTCTGTTATAATATTTATAGTTCGGCTACAAGTTTTATAAACGGAGGATTATTTGAAATAACGGGTTCTACAAGTTTGAAAAATTATGAAGAGACTATAGAAACGATTTACGGAGAGATAAATAAAATTATAAACGAAAGAATATCTAAAGAAGAATTGGAAGAATCTAAAGAAAGTTATAAAAGTTATATGGCTTTCAGCAAATTAAACGCAAATTATATAATGAATAAAAACGCTCGAAACGAAATTTACGCTTCAAAATATATGTCGTTTAAGGATATTTATAAATCGATTGATAAAGTCAATATGAAATCGGTAAACGAAGTTATAGACGAAAAATTATCGGATAAAAAATTATTTTTAACTTCCGTAGGTCCGAAAGGCTCAAA
>NZ_JBNMIZ010000087.1:0-10395 GCF_050873525.1 Brachyspira sp.
AAGCAATAGAAGAAGCTATTGAAGATTATAATTCAAAGAAGGACCCTCAAAGAATAGACGTAATCTTAGACAAGTATATGTTTGAAGATATGAAGTTAATAGCTAAAGAAATAGATGATAAATTCGCTGATAAATATGTTAGTTCATTAATAGATTTAACTAATGTAAAAACTTTACTTAGAGTAAAGAAACAAAACAAGAGCAGAGAATTTTTATTATCAGTAGTTATTGATGGAGGCTCTATTGATAAGGAAACATTAGCAGCATTGTTAACTGATTCAGTTGAAAACATTCCTGGAAAGTTAAGCTATACAGATTATGTTGATGTTTTAAAGAATGGAGTAGAGGAATATTCTAAAAATGGTTCAGCAGGACTTTTAGAAAAGCTAATTGATAATTACATAATGGATATGATGAAAGATGCGAAATTAATACCATTTGGAATAGAACCTGTCTTAGCATATATTTATGCAAAGGAAACAGAAATAAAAGTAATTAGAATTATAATGGTAGGCAAACTCAATAATATTGCTGGGGAAGTAATAAGAGAAAGGCTGCGTGATATATATGTATAAGAAAATAGGAGTAGTTGGTGATAAAGATTCAGTTTTAGCATTCAAAGCACTAGGAATAGATGTATTTCCAGTAGTAGAAAGCGATGAAGCAAGAAAAATTATCGACAAATTAGCTATGAACGATTATGCAGTTATCTTTGTAACAGAACAAGTTGCTCAAAATATAGAAGAAACTATTGAGAGATATAACAATAAAACACTTCCCGCTGTAATATTAATTCCTAGCAATCAAGGATCATTAAATATAGGATTACAAAGAATTAGCGATAACGTAGAAAAAGCTGTAGGCGTTAATATTTTATAGGAAGGTAGGTTGGTAAGGTGAAGACCGGAAGAATAATTAAAGTTTCAGGACCTTTAGTAGTTGCTGAAGGAATGGACGAAGCAAATACTTATGATGTTTGTAAGGTTGGAGAAAAAGGACTTATCGGTGAAATTATAGAAATGAGAGGCGATAAGGCATCAATCCAAGTTTACGAAGAAACTGCAGGTATAGGACCTGGAGACCCAGTTGTTACAACTGGAGAACCACTAAGCGTTGAGTTAGGACCAGGACTAATAGAATCAATGTTTGATGGTATACAAAGACCACTAGATGAATTTTGGAAGGTAGCAAAATCTGACTTCCTTACAAAGGGTATATCAGTTCCATCATTAAACAGAGAAAAGAAATGGGCATTTAAAGCAACAGCTAAAGTTGGTGATGAAGTATCTGGTGGAGATGTTTTAGGAACAGTTCAAGAAACATCAGTTGTTGAACAAAAGATAATGGTTCCACCATATATGAAAGGTAAAGTAAAATCTATCCAAGAAGGTGAATTTACAGTAGTTGATACAATTGCTGTTATTGAAACTGAAGATGGAGATAAAGAAGTTCAATTAATGCAAAAATGGCCAGTAAGAAAAGGTAGACCATATGCTGAAAAGCTTAATCCAAAAGCACCTATGACAACTGGTCAAAGAGTTATAGATACTTTCTTCCCAGTAGCAAAGGGTGGAGCAGCAGCAGTTCCAGGACCATTCGGAGCTGGAAAAACAGTTGTACAACACCAAATAGCTAAATGGGGAGATGCTGAAATAGTTGTATATGTTGGTTGTGGTGAACGTGGTAACGAAATGACAGACGTTCTTAACGAATTCCCAGAACTAAAAGATCCAAAGACTGGTGAAAGCTTAATGAAGAGAACAGTTCTTATAGCTAACACTTCAAACATGCCAGTTGCAGCTAGAGAAGCTTCTATATATACAGGTATAACAATAGCTGAATACTTTAGAGATATGGGATATTCAGTATCTATTATGGCTGACTCTACATCAAGATGGGCAGAAGCATTAAGAGAAATGTCAGGTAGACTTGAAGAAATGCCTGGTGATGAAGGATATCCAGCATATTTAGGATCAAGACTTGCTGATTATTATGAAAGAGCTGGAAAGGTTGTATGTTTAGGAAATGGTAATAGAGAAGGAGCAATAACTGCTATAGGTGCGGTATCACCTCCAGGAGGAGATATTTCAGAACCAGTATCACAAGCAACTTTAAGAATTGTTAAGGTATTCTGGGGACTAGATGCTCAACTTGCTTATCAAAGACATTTCCCATCAATTAACTGGTTAAATTCATATTCTCTATACCAAAGTACAATAGATGCTTGGATGGATCAAAATGTTAAACCAGATTGGTCAGATTTAAGACAAGAATGTATGTCTTTATTACAAGATGAAGCAAACCTTCAAGAAATCGTAAGATTAGTAGGTATAGATGCTTTATCAGAAAAAGATAGATTAAAATTAGAAGTAGCTAAGTCAATTAGAGAAGACTATTTACAACAAAATGGTTTCCACGAAATTGATACATATACTTCATTAGATAAGCAATATAAGATGCTAAAAGTTATTATTGGTTTCAAGAGAGAAGCTGAAAGAGCACTTGATAATGGTGTTTATTTATCAGAAGTTTTAGCATTAGAAGACATCAGAGATAGAATTGCTAGAAGTAAATATGTAAAAGAAGATGAATTAGAAAAGATCGACCAAACAGCTGAAGATCTTAAGAAAGCTATCGACGACTTAATAAACAAAGGAGGGGTACAAGATGCTTAAGGAATATAAAACAGTTACAGAAGTTGTTGGCCCTTTGATGGTTGTTGAAGGCGTTGAAGGTGTTAAATACGATGAATTAGTAGACATCGAGTTACAAACTGGAGAAAAGAGAAAAGGTAAAGTACTAGAAGTTAGTGGTTCAAAGGCCATGGTACAAATCTTCGAAGGTTCTTCAGGAATTAACTTAAAGGGAACAAAAGCAAAATTTTTAGGAAGACCACTTGAAATAGGATGTTCAGAAGACATGCTAGGAAGAGTATTTACAGGAATGGGTGTTCCAAAAGATGGTGGCCCAGCTATCATTCCAGAGGAAAGAAGAGATATAAATGGTGAAGCAATTAATCCAGTAGCTAGAGATTTCCCTTCAGAATTTATTCAAACAGGAATATCAGCTATTGATGGACTTAACACTTTAGTTAGAGGACAAAAGTTACCAGTTTTCTCTGCTTCTGGTTTACCACACAAGGAATTAGCAGCACAGATAGCAAGACAAGCGAGAGTTCTTAACAATGATTCAAAATTCGCTATAGTTTTTGCAGCTATAGGTATTACATTCGAAGAAGCTCAATTCTTCATAGATGAATTTGAATCAACAGGAGCTATTGATAGATCAGTTCTATTTATGAACTTAGCATCTGACCCAGCTATCGAAAGAATTAGTACTCCAAGAATGGCATTAACTACTGCTGAATATTTAGCATACGAAAAGGGAATGCAAGTACTAGTTATAATGACAGATATAACAAATTATGCAGAAGCATTAAGAGAAATTTCTGCAGCGAGAAAGGAAGTTCCTGGTAGAAGAGGTTATCCAGGTTATTTATACACTGACCTTTCAACATTATATGAGAGAGCAGGTAGAATAAGAGGTAAAGAAGGTTCCATTACACAAATTCCAATACTTACAATGCCTGAAGAAGATAAGACTCACCCAATCCCAGACTTAACTGGATATATCACAGAAGGTCAAATAATTCTTTCAAGAGAATTATATAAAAAGGGTATAGAGCCACCAATAGATGTTTTACCATCATTATCAAGATTAAAAGATAAAGGTATTGGTAAGGGAAAAACAAGAGAAGATCATGCTGATACAATGAACCAATTATTCTCAGCATATGCACAAGGTAAGCAAGCAAAAGAATTATCTGCTATCCTTGGAGAATCAGCATTATCTGATACAGATAAAAAGCTAGCTAAGTTCGCAGAAGCTTTTGAAGAGGAATATGTTTCTCAAGGATTTAACACAAATAGAACAATAGAAGAAACTCTTAACTTAGGATGGAAGTTATTAAAGATGCTTCCTAGAACAGAACTTAAGAGAATCAGAGATGAATACCTTGAAAAATATATGCCAAGAGAGGATGCGTAGCATATGGCAAAGCTTAATGTTAATCCTACCAGAATGGAACTTAGCAGACTTAAGAAAAGACTGTCTACCTCTACAAGAAGTCACAAGCTGTTAAAAGATAAACAAGATGAGTTAATGAGACAATTCATTAATTTAGTTAAATATAATAATACATTAAGAAAAGAAGTTGAAGGACAACTAGAAGGATCTCTAAAGGACTTCGTTATGGCAAGAGCTGTAATGAGTTCTGAGTTTCTAGAAGAAGCTATAGCTTACCCAAAGGAACATATATCAGTTGATGTTGGAGAGAAAAACGTTATGAGTGTTTCTGTTCCAGTAATGAATTTCAAGAGGGAGCTAGAAGGTGATGAAGGTAGTATATATCCTTATGGATTTGCTAACACTTCAGCAGATTTAGATGATGCTATAGCAAAATTATATGGAATTCTACCTAAGCTACTAGAATTAGCAGAAGTAGAAAAATCATGCCAACTTATGGCTGATGAAATAGAAAAGACTAGAAGAAGAGTTAATGCTCTTGAATATATGACAATACCACAATTAGAAGAAACTATAAAATATATTCGTATGAAGCTTGATGAAAATGAAAGATCAGCAACTACACGTCTAATGAAGGTTAAGTCAATGATAGAACAAAGAGGTTAATTTCTGGATGTAAAAGCGTATTTTCACAGTTAAACTTTAACTGTGAAGATGCGCTTTTTAACTTTTCAAGGAAATTATATTTTATTTGATTAAAGTGCAGGATAATAGTATAATCTAATGTGAATTATAATATGAAAACTAAAAGAGAAAATTAGAGGAGAATATGAGATGCGTTATATATTAATTTTATTAGTGGCATTTGTTATATCTTTTTTATTAACTAAACCACTTATAAAACTATCTCAAAAGATAGGATTTACAGATAAGCCAACAAAAAGAAAGGCGCATGCAGCACCTATACCGTTATCAGGAGGTATAGGAATATATTTAGGATTTTTTATTTCATTTTTAATATTTGTAACTGAGATTGATGAACATAAGTTTTGGATTTTTATAGGAGCAACATTAATATTATTTATAGGAATATTTGATGATACATATAAGCCTAGAAAAAAAGAATTTCCTATATTGCCTAGATTAATTGTACAGTTATTTGCTGCTTATTTAGTTTATAGAGCAGGAATAGTATTTAGAGGATTTGACAATCCATTTACAAATGAATATATATTATTACCAGAATATCTTCAATGTATTCTTACTATAACATGGATATTTGGAGTAACAACAGTTATTAATTGGTCTGATGGAATGGATGGATTAGCAGGTGGAATATCTGTAGTTTCTTCATTAACCTTTTTTTGTGCAGCATTAATATTAGGTCAAACATGTTCAGCAGAAACATCAATATGTTTAGTAGGTGCTATTCTAGGTTTCTTGATATATAATAAGTATCCTGCACAGGTATTTATGGGGGATTCAGGAGCTAACGTTATAGGATTTTTACTTTCTATAATAGCATTAGATGGAGCATTTAAACAAGCAACAGTAATGAGTTTGTTTTTACCTATATTTGCATTAGCTGTTCCTATTTTTGATAACATATTTGTAATTTTTAAGAGACTTTTTGATGGAAAACCTGTATATCAAGCAGATAGAAGCCAAATACATTTTAGACTTAAGTCTAAAGGTATGTCTACAAAGCAAGTTGTTAATTTTATTATTTTTATTATTATATCAGTTATTTTGACAATAAACGCATTTGGCGAAACTACGGTAGATTTTAGATTATTCACAAGTTCTTACGCTTATAACGGTGAAAATACATATTGGGAAGCGACAAGAACCACTTTAACCTATTTTGAAAACTTTACGGAAGGAGCTTTTGATATAAAATTTAACGATTTGGTAAGTTTAAGAGTCGGCGTTTCCATATTTTTTCCTTTTACTTTTGAATTTCCGCAAGGCATAAGATTTTTTCCGATAGCGACAACTCAAGTTTCAAACGAATATATATCTTTAAGAATCGGAACTATGGTAGGAGGACATAATCTGCCCGCTCCAATAAGAGACCCTTTAATGAATATGACTCCCGTTGTGAGAGCGACTCCAGATAATACTTTGATAGCGAAAGGTCCCGAAGGTTATCAATATAACGAGCCTTTTACTCATGGATTTTACGAATACGGCGCTTCTTTTGAATGGTTTAAAGGAGGAAGAGGCGAAGCTTATATGAACTGGCAAATACAACATAACGCAAAACATAGAGAGAGATTCGATGTCGGAATAATTTACGCTTTGGATTTTATAAAAATATTTACTCCTTATATTGCGATTCATTATTGGCATAACGGAGGACATGAATATCCTTTTGTAGAAGGAACTCCCGCAATCACGGAAAATTACGTTGGAGCGATTGGAATCAATAGCGAATATTTATCAATACTTTATATGGCTTCTTATAATATACCCGACAGAGATAATAATATAACGAAATTCGGGCATGGATTATTTTTGAGAGGAAATATTCCCGTTCTTAACTGGTTTGAAATAGAGCCTATCGCTTTCATTTCTGGCTTTTACATAAATAAAAATCATAAATTTATAAGCGTGGAAGGCGACCCTTTTTACAGAGTGCCTTTCTATTTTGGATTAAATCTTAAAAAAGAATTCGTATTCGATAACGGAATATCTCTAACTTTGGCTTTAATCAACGGCGTATTTTTAACCGAAGAGAATAAAGTTGGCGGCAGATACGACCAAGAACTTAAATTTGATTTTACTTATATCGTTCCCGTGAAAAAATCTTCTTCCGATAAAGTAAGTTAGGAAAATATAAGAATGTTAATAAAAAAGAGCCTGCAATAATATTTTTATCTGTCATTGCGAGACTTCGTAAGAAGTCGTGGCAATCCACTATTAATGAAATTAAATTTTAAAATCAATTCTATTAATTTTGGATTACTTCGGCTATAAATAGCCTCGTAATGACAATAAAAAAAGGACTTACCAAAAAAAGGCAAGTCCAAGTTTCACGAGTTATTAAATATTTGTTATTTTACTATATTCTATTCTATTAATGCCAGTCTTGTTGACTTAAATGGTCGGTTAAATGCCATTCGTAAGGTTGTCCGAAGAAGAATCTAAAGTTCATATACGCAAGATTAAAAGATAGATTTCTTGCTCCAATGAAGTCATTTAGCTCATCGGGATTCTTACTCGTATATTCTCCTAATTGCTCTTCGCCCATTACATTTTTATTGTAATAGAAGTCAACTCCGAATTCGTTTTGATATGCATCGTCTCCCATGCCAGTATTCATTGTCAAAATCTCTAAACCGCCTTTATCAGCTCTCATATCGTCATGTCCCATAAATATGTTTAACTGGTCAAAGTTATTACCAGTAATTTCGTCCTTCGTTAATACGGTTTCATATACTCCGCCTATCGCGTAAGTTCCGTTATTTCTTCCGCCTTTATATTTTACGATTATACCAGTTATAAATTTCCTAACGGTAAGCGAACCTTTTCCTTGTCTGTAATATACGATATTGAAATCTTTATCGAAGTAATAATAGCTTTGAGTTCTTGGGTCGCCTAGAGAGTTATTATTTGCGTCTCTTATCATCCATCTCTTTCCATCGTTGTATTTTCCGCCTTCGATTTGGTCTTTCCAAATTTGAGTCAAAGTATTAGTGTCTTGCCAGCTAACATTCGTTCTCCATCCGTTTGGCTCTTGAGAATTATCCCATTTAACGAAAGGCGCATATATTTTATAATATGTGTCTTCAGCAAAAGTAGGTTTTGGAGGTTCTGGAGGTTCAGGCGGCTTTTGGTTTGTATCAGTGTCATTTGTATCTGGTCCAGTATTCGTTCCAGGATTATTCGTATCTGTTCCAGGCATATTCGTTCCAGGCGTATTCGTATCTGTAGGAATATTTGTTACAGGTCCAGTGTCTCCAGGAACTAATGTCAATCCAGATTCGGTTGGATTAGTAGCTTCGTTTCCTTTGCAGGCAACTATACCAACAATACTAAATATGGCGATTAATAAAATAACCGCAATTACTCGTGAGGTTTTGAGATTTTTTTTGGTTGTCATAATTAACTCCTTAATAATTAGATTTTATAGGGTTTCTCTCTCCCTACGCTAAATAGTATAATACATTTTTTCTAAAAAGTCAAGTAAAAAATTTTATTGTTGTCAAAAAAAAAAAAAAAAATAAGAAATTTACAAAAGTAATAAATTTATGAAAGAATTTAAGCGAATTTACGGCAAAAGTTAACATAATTTATATATTTTCTATTTTAATTAAATGATTTTTTATCGTCATTGCAAATATTTTTAATAATTCCGTCATTGCGAGCTTTCGTAGAAAGCGAAGCAATCGACTATTTTAAAAATGATAAGTTTGACAAATATAATCCTTTTAGTATAATTTTAAATTATAAAATAAAAAAGCGAGATATAAAATGAGAATAGGACATGGTTATGATTCTCATATATTTGAAAAAAATAGAAAATTAATTTTGGCGGGAATAGAAATTAAAAGCGAATTCGGATTAAAAGGACATTCTGATGCCGATGCGGTAATTCACGCGCTGATAGATTCCATTTTTGGAGCTTTATCTTTGGGCGATATAGGAAGCCATTTTCCCGATACCGACAATAAATATAAAAATATTTCGTCCGTAGAATTGCTTAAAAAAACCGTTCAAATTATGGAAGAAAAAAAATATAATATTTCAAATACCGATATTACGATTATACTTGAAAAACCAAAATTGAGAGATTATATTGATTCTATGCGCGAAAGTTTGGCGAAAGTATTGAAAACCGATATAAAAAATATTTCTATAAAAGCTAAAACTAACGAAAAGATGGACGCTGTCGGAAGAGGAGAAGGAATAGCAGTTCATTGCGTATCGTTACTAAAAAATATTGACGAATAAAAAATATTTATAATAAGGAAAAATTATGGGAGAAAAAATCACTACAAAATATTTGCTCGATTTGGTTTCAAGGAGTTTCGCTTTGGCGATTCCGCTCCTCGATAAAAATAAAAAAATAAAAGTGGAAGTTCAATATTTACTCGCAAGAATAATCGACACTATTGAAGATTCGATGCATGAAGTTAAAGATAAAGAAACATTGATAACTGGATTCATAAACATATTGAAAACGGGCGACACAAAAAATTTGGAGAATTTCAAAAAAGTCGTAATAAGCAAAACGATAAACGAAAACGATAAAGTCCTCATAGAAAATATCGACATTGTCCTTAAATCTTTTTTTAACTTTCCGATTGAAATAAAAAATATGTCGATTTCCTACTTAAAAGAAATGGGCTACGGAATGATTTACTATCAAGACCATTCCATCTCGAACTTTGACGATTTAACCGATTACTGCTATTATGTCGCGGGAACGGTTGGAATATATTTAACCGAATTGACTCGATTATCGGACGGACTCAATTTAGACAGGGAAAACGCAAAAAAACTTGGAATATTTTTACAAAAGATTAATATAATAAAAGACGCAAAAACCGATTATAAAGAAAAAAGAATATTCTGGCCCTCCTCTCTTTTCGACAATGAAAATCCCGCTCCTTATTTTGAAGATGCCGCTTATATGGATAAATCGCTCGAAGTTTTAAATAAAATGATTGAAAGCGCTTATGACGAATTTAAACCTTCAATAGAATATATTATGAGCATAGAAAAAAAGGCTCAAGGCTATAGACGATTCTGTCTGCTCTCGGTAATAATGGGATACGAAACATTAAAACTTTTGAAAAATAATTACGATTTATTTACGGGAAAAGTTTTGAAAATACCTAAAAAAACAGCTTTGGATATCGCCTCAAAAGTGAAATCCGATTTTTATACGAATAAAAAACTCGAAGATATATTATTAAATTATAATAAATAAATTAATTTTGCTCCACTTCCTCCGAGTCTTGCGGGAGCTTCTGCGGAATATTTTATATAATATTTGCCTTCAGTCGCTATATAATATTCTACCAAATCTTTCAAAACGGCTATTTTATTTTCGCTTCTAAATCCTTTTCCATGAATTATTAAAACCACTTTCAAATTATTTTTTTTAGCCTCAAAAATAAATTTCTTTATACTTTGCAAAGCTCTTTCTCTTGTGAGTCCATGCAAATCTAAACTATCCTGCGGTTTCACGGTTTTTATATTCGGTTTAAATTTTGAATAATTTTTTTTGCTTTCATTTAAGTTTTTAATATGATTCGAGCAATCGAGATTTTTAATTGCGTTCAAAAACATCTCTTTATCTTCTTCACTGCAATAATTATCGTCATTATTATCGTTATGATTTTTTATATTATTATTCAA
>NZ_JBNMIZ010000088.1:0-10370 GCF_050873525.1 Brachyspira sp.
AAAATAAAATTATTAATATAAATAATAATAAAAAATATTTGGCGATAAAATGAAAGTAAAAGATATATTTAATTTTTTGAACGCTAAAAAAATAATAGGAGATGAAAATTTAGATATATCGACTCTATCTCCTATAAACGATATTATAGAAGACTCGATTATTTGCATCGACAATAATAAATATATAGAATCCGCATTTGAAAGCAAAGCGAACGCGATTATAATGCGAGAAGACGCCGCGGAAAATATAAAAGATTTTAAAAATAAAACTATTATAATTTATCAAAATCCTAAAGAAGCTTTCATTAAATTATTATATTTTATGTTCGAAGATAAAAAATATGATTTGGGAACGATTAAAAAAACGGCGATTATAGAGGAAAATTCAAATATCGACAAAGAAGTTTATATTGGCGATTATGTTCGCATAGGTAAAAATTGCATTATCAAAAAAGGAGCGGTTATAGAAAGCGGCGCGTTTTTGGGAGATAATGTTCGCGTTGGCGAAAAATCAATAATTCATTCAAATGTTTCGATACATGACAGATGCGTTATTAAAGATAGAGTAATAATAGGTTCTTCAACGGTTATAGGAAACGATGGATTTGGATTTTTTGAAGTGGACGGAAAGCAGATAAAAATTCCTCAAAGGGGAAATGTGATAATAGAAAACGATGTTGAAATTGGAGCTAATGTTTGCATAGACAGAGCCACTTTAGGTTCGACTATAATCAGAGAAGGCGTGAAAATCGACAATCTCGTTCAAATTGCCCATAACTGCGATATTGGGGAACATTCAATAATAGTTTCGCAAGTAGGAATAGCGGGAAGCAGTAAAGTTGGGCATCATTGCGTATTGGCGGGACAAGTTGGATTGGCGGACCATGTGGTTTTGGGAGATAGAGTGGTTTTGGGAGGACAAAGCGGCGTTATGTCGAAAGTTAAAATAGAATCGAATTCAATTATGCTCGGAAGCCCAGCTCAAGATATTAACAGAGAAAAATTAAAAATGATAGCCGAACAAAAACTTCCAGAGCTTATAAAATTGGTTGAAGAAAAATTTGAAACTAAAATAAGAAGAGTGAAGTAATTTATAATTCATTAAGTTGCTTATTATCATAATAAATTATATAATCAAACTATGAATAAATTACCTAACGGCTGGCAAACAAAAACTATCGGTGAAGTTTGTGAAAAAATTTCTGCAGGCGGAGACCGTCCAAATGATTGCACTCCTGAAAAAACTGAAGAAAATCAAATACCTATATTTTCAAATGGAATTAAAAATAACGGGCTTTATGGATATACCAAAACTCCAATTATTACGAAGCCAGCTTTAACAGTATCGGCAAGAGGAACTATTGGATTTGCATGCGTTAGATACGAGCCATTTTTTCCGATTGTTAGATTAATTTGCGCTATTCCAAACGATAAAATATTAGTTTTAGAATTTCTTTATTACGCTTTACAATATGTAATTCCTCAAGGCGAAGGTTCAAGTATTCCACAACTTACTATTCCAAATTTTAAACAAATAAAAATTCCTTTACCACCATTAGACGAACAGAAACGGATTGCATCTGGAATTTCAAAAATTGACGCGTATTTAGAAAACACAATAAAATTAATCGAAGAAAAAGAAAGATTTAAAAAGGCTGTAACGAAAAAATTATTGACTTGTAAAGAAGGCGAGAATGTCCCAGAAATGAGATTTAAAGAATTTAATGACGAATGGAAAATAATCAAATTAGGCGATATGTTTGACAATTTTACTGAAAGGAATAATGAAGATAAAATAATGTTGGCTTCGACAAGAGATAAAGGAGTTATACCTAATAATTTAACCGAAAGAAAAATAATAAGGAAAAAAGAAAGTTTATCTAATTATAAATTAGTGAAAAAAGGTTGTTTTGTTATAAGTTTAATGTCGTTTCAAGGAGGATTTGAATACTCCGACTATGAAGGAATTATAAGCCCTGCATATACCGTATTAAAACCAAAAATAGAAATGGCTCATTATTTTTACAAATATTATTTTAAAAGTTATAAATTCATTAAAGATTTAAAACCTTATGCTGAAGGAATTAGACATGGAAAACAAATAAAATTTAATGCTTGTAAAGATATATTAGTTCCGTATCCAAGTATAAAAGAACAAGAATATATAGGCAAGTTTTTAAGTTTGCTTGACGCCGAAATAGATAATTTGAAGGAGCAGAAAGAGGAGATTAAGAAAATGAAAAAAGGAATTATTAATAAATTAATGAACGGAGAGATTAAAATATGATTGTAAAAAAATCTCCTTGCAAAATTAATTTATTTTTGGATATAAAATCAAAAAGAGAAGACGGTTATCATTTTATAGAATCTTTATTTCATACGATTGATTTATTCGATATAATAAAAATTGCGGAAAATAAAGAATTCAAAATTTCAACGAGCGGAAAATATAAATTAAACGATAACGAAGAAGACAATATAGTCGCAAAAATATTTTATCATTTCAAAAACAAAATGGGACTTAAAAAAAATTATAAAATAAATATTGAAAAAAATATTCCAACGGGAGCTGGACTCGGAGGAGGTTCTTCAAACGCCGCGACAATTATAAAATTTTTTTTGGAAGAATTGAATATAAAACCAGACAGTCGATTAATAGAATCTTTTTCAAAATTCGGAGCGGATATTCCATTTTTTATAAAAGGAGGTTTGAGCTGGGTTTCGGGAATAGGCGAAAAAATTGAGTCGTTCGATTTTACTCTTCCTTATAAAATAATTTTAATTTTTCCAAATATAAATGTTTCGACAAAATTAGCTTATTCAAAATTTACGGAAAACGATTTTAATAAGTCGGATATTTTTTATATTAAAAATTTGCTTGATAATTTTGCAATTAAAAAAACTGAAATAAATTTTGAAGATTTATATTCGCATACTTATAATATATTTGAAAAAAATGTTTTTAATATCGAGCCGAAAATAAAAGAATATAAAGAAAAAGCTGAAAATGAAATTAAAAGAAAAATTTGCATGAGCGGTTCGGGTTCTTCGCTTTTCGCTTTATACGACAAAGACGAAAATTTAGAAGAAGATTATAATAAATTAAAAAATATATTTGAAAATTTGGATATTTACAAACTCAACTTAATTTGATAAAGGAATTTTATTTTTTATATAATCGTAAAAAATATTAAAAGTGTTTTCAATATTTTCTTCCCAAGTATTATGAGTAAAAATTATATCGGCGGTTTCTCTGTATAGAGGTTCGCGCTCTTTCGATAATTCGATTAATTTATTTTTATCTTTCGTGAGCAAAGGTCTTTCGCTTGCGTCCACATGCTTAAGAAGAATGTCGAGATTTCTATTTATAAAAATTGTCGTTCCGTTTTTTTTCATTATATCTCTATTTTTTTTAGCCAAAATTATTCCGCCGCCTGTGGAAATAACGGCATTATTTAATTCGCTTAAATTTTCCAAAACTTCGCTTTCTTTTTCTCTAAAATATTTTTCTCCGCGTGATTCAAATATTGCGCTTATTTTCATTTTTTCTTTTTCCTCTATTATCAAATCCATATCGTAAAAATTATGATTCAAATATTCGGCAAGCATTTTTGACAAAGTAGTTTTTCCGCTGCTCGGCAAACCTATTATAAATAAAGTTTTATTTTTTGTTTTATCATTTAAATTATTATTCATCGTATATTCCAAGTATGGTAAAATTTTCAACCGAATTCTTAAAATCGTCCAAAGTTTTTTCGTTAAAATTCCCCGTCATATCAATATAAAAATAATATTGCCATTTTCTTTCTCTGTAAGGACGGCTAACTATCGAAGTCAAATTAAAATTTTTCAGTTTCAAAAGAGCGCCCGCCAAAGAACCGTTTTTATGAGGAAGCGAAAATCTTATTGTCATTTTATTTCCGTTTTTCAAAGCGTTATCGTAATTTGAAACTATTATAAATCTTGTCGTATTTCCTTTTATGTTTTCTATATTTTCTTTTAGAATTTCCAAACCGTAAATTTTAGCGGCGTTTTTATTCGATATTGAAGCTATGCTATCGTCTTCACTTTTTGAAACGATATAAGCCGCCTCCGCCGTATTACTCGCTTTCAATTCTTCAAAATTATTTTTCTTTATAAAGTCCGAACATTGTTTTAAGGCTTGAGGATGAGAGATAACTTTTTTTATATTTTTTATTTTCGCTCCCGATTTTGCCATTAGTCCGTATTCTATCGGCAGATAAATCTCTCCGACTATTTTGCAATTATAAATTACGAGTATATCCAAAACTTCGTTTACCATTCCAGTTGAAGAATTTTCCAAAGGCAATATTCCGTAATAAGCCTCTTCGTTTCTTATGCTTTCAAGAACATCTTCAAAACTTTTTTTATTTATCAATTCGCATTTATCTTCAAAAATTTTTTTAGCCGCTTCGTATCCGTTTCCGCCTTCTCTTCCTTGATAAGCGACAATTTTTCCAAATTCGATTTTTTTATTAATATCGTTTTTATAGTTTTCGTCAATCAAATCTTTTTGAAGTAATTTTGAAGTCGACATTATATCGTTAAAAATTGTGATAATGAGATTTGAAAGTTCTTTATTTTTCAGTAATTCTATTTTTTTTTCTATTACTTCGTTTTCTCTTTTTGCGTCAAAAATCGGAATATTATTTTCTTTTTTTACCTCTCCGACTTTCACACTCGCTTTCATTCTCTTTTCGATTAATTCGACTATTTGTTTGTCTATATCGTCTATTTCGTCTCTTAATTTTTTTAATTTTTCCATAATTTTAATTCTAATAAAAGATTTTTAATAAATATATTATTTAAGCATATTAAAGTCAATAATAAATTTATTTTTTTAATTATCAAAATATTAATTGACAATAATTTAAAAACATTTTAATATATTTGCATTAGGTTATAACCTCGTGATTAGGAGTAAAAAATGAATGAAAAAACTTGTCAATCTTGCTGGAAACAAATAAATAGAAGATATAATAAACAAAATAAAATAGGGGGAAAATAAATTAATATGAATTATGAAGATAATCCAAATTATAGTAAATCATTATACGGTGATTTTCAGTATAAAGAATATAACGGTAAATTAGTAATAACTACAGATTACGATTTTGAAGCTTGTAATAAATATCCTAATTACGAAAAAATACAAGAACAAATAAGTAATCAACCTTGCGATATATTATGGAATAGTATAGATGATAGGAATAATCCTAAAATCCGTCCAAGTTGGATAAAAGGATATAGAGTATTAGTAAATCCTGCTGCTAATGATAAAGAAATAAAAGATATGACGGTTGAAGATTTTAATTATTTATTTGAAATGGAGGTTATAAATAGAATGCTATGAAAACATTAGGAACTTATATAAATGATATAGTAAATAAAAAGAAGGCGTTGCTTGAAGTAAATAAAATAAGAGATGAGGCTATATCTAACTTAAATAAAGATGATTTATTAAAAGCTGTAAGAGAAATAAGATTAAATAATAATCCGAATGAACCTCAAACTATAGGTGAAGAAATAGATTTGGAAGATAAAAAAGAAGAGGAAATATGGACGGAAGAGGAATTGGAAGGATTAAGGAAAATACGGGAAATACAAGATAATTTTACAGAGGATGACTTAAATAGTTTATTAGAAGAAATAAATAAATCTGATAGCGAATATATAAATAATAAGGATAGTAAAGAAAAATGATAAATCTAATAATAAATAAAATAGTAGAACAAAGAAAATCGGAGCTTATAATTAATAGTAGAATTATAAATCATTTACGAATATTTTAATATATTTGTATTAGGTTATAACCTCGTAATTAGGAGTAAAAAATGAATGAAAAAACTTGTCCATCTTGCGGAAAACAAATAAATAATGATTTTAATGTATGTCCTTACTGCGGAGCAAAAGTCGAAGAAAATATTTCAAATGAAGCGATTTCCAATCCTTTAGAAAATCAAAAGTCGGAAAAAAGCTGGGTAGTATGCTTGCTTTTATTGCTATTTTTTGGATATATTTATATCTATAAATTTTATGTAGGAAAAATCTTTGAAGGTTTCATCGCTTGGATTATCGGAATTGCCGCCGTTATTTTCTTTATAATGGGAATAGCATTTGTCTATGGAGATGGAAACGGAATAGTTTTTATTGTATTGGCTTTATTATTTGGATTTATATATTTAGCATGGATGGTAGTAGATTTTTTCGCTATTTTAATTGGAAAATTTAAAGACAGCGAAGGAAAATATGTCGTCAAATAAATAGTATATAATAGTTTAAATATAATATGCAACTATATTATTTTACAGAAGAAATTTTATGTCGCAAAAACATTTGAATAAAACTCAAAAAATAAATTTAGGAAGTTTTTACACGCCCGATTATATTGTTGAAATTGCATATAAAATGTTTTTTAAATTTTTTCAAAAAAATTATAAATCTAATTTAAATGATTTTGTTTTACTCGATAGTTCCTGTGGTTATGGTAATTTTTTGAAAATTCCGACAAAATATAAAGACTTAAATTTTAGTAAAAAAATTGGAGTCGATATTGATAAAGAAGCTTTGGAAATTGCAAAAAACAATTTTATAGAATCAAAAAATTCTCCGTTATTTTTGCATAAAAATTCGCTTATAAATATTACCAGAAAAAATTTTAATATCGGCGAAAATGAAAAATTGATTATTATTGGAAATCCGCCTTATAACGATAAAACTTCAATCGTTCAAAATCGTATTAAAAATAAAAATTATTCTGTTGATTCTTATTTGAAATGCAGAGATTTAGGAATGAGTTTTTTACTTTCATTTAACGAATTAAAAGCGGATTATATTTGCATTTTGCATCCGCTTTCTTATCTCATTAAAGAAACAAATTTTAAAACTTTAAAAAGATTTTTTGAAAATTATAAAATTTTGGATTCCGTTATTATTAGCTCTCAAATTTTTTGTCCAAATTCTTTAGGTTTTTTCCCAATTATAATTTCTTTATACGAAAGAAACGAACTTGGAATAGATTATAATTTTATTAGAAATTATAAATTTAAAACTATTGACAATAAAAAATTTTGTTTAAATGACTTCGATTTTATTGCAAAATATATCGATAAATACCCAAATAAAAATCGAGTTTCGGATAAAGTCGCTATGTTTTATACAATGCGAGATATTAACGCTCTTCGCCGTTCAAAAACTTTTATAAAAAAAGATTGCGCAAATGCCGTTTATATTCCAAAATCAAAATATAGTCTTTATTGTTATGTCGATGTGTTTAAGCAAATAATTTCAACCGTGCCTTATTATTTTGGAAATTGCGACATAATGATTGATTATAATAAATTTAAAAAGATAGAATCGGATTTTATACATGCTTCCGAATCTAAAATTCTAAATAATAAAATTTTAAATTATTTTGAAAATCTTTTAGGGGAACATTATGCGAGTTAGCAAACTTGAAGACAATAAAATATTTGTTGAAATTCCTCTTACGGCTCAAAGCGGAAAAGCGAGAGTAAAGATTAGAAATAGTTTTTACGAATACGGATTGCCGACCGCGACAAGACAAATTCCATTTTCTCAAAAACATTATATAGAATGGCAAATTGGATACGATGCGGATAAATCGGACAACGAAAAAATGAATCTAACTAGTTTAAAAAATACAGAATTTATCGGAGCAAACAGTAAAAAGAAAGCGTTATACGAATTAAGCGAATATTTATTTTATTTTACAAAATTTGGAATTATAAAAATAAATGAGATAAACGATATTTTAAAATTTTTAGAAAATATTAACTCAAATGATTTTTTAGATTCTCAATTTCAAATCTTGCGAAGCCATCCGATTCAACGAAATATTTTAGGAATAGATTTTTATTGCAGCTAAGTAAAATATCCTCTTTTAGTTCATAAATTTGGCAGTTTCGATATTTTAATTGAAATTATTATAAAAGAAAAACAACGAGCTATTGGAGTTCAGCCTATGCTTTATGTATGTTTTCCAATAAACGAATTAAAGCCAGCAGATAGCAAACCATATTTAATTGGCAGAGTTGCCGATTCTAAAGAATGCGCTTATCTTATTTTAGATTCAAAAGACAAACAATTTTTATTAGAAGCTTTTAAAACATTTGGAATATTAAGCGAAAGTCATAATTACGATATAAGGCAGATTTTAGAATTAATTAAAAAAGATATAAATAATTAAAATCAATAAAAAATTTTAAATAGGATTTACTAAATTATGAGTTTCAAAAAAATCTTTTGCTATTTTTTCGTTATTTTCAGAAAGTTTGGATAAATATTTAATCATTTTTTCTTTCAAATCTTCATTTGCAAATTCATAAGCTTTATTAAAATTATCAAACGCTTCTTTTTTTAATTGATTATAATCTTCTTCCGATATTTTATCTTTTTGAATATTAGCCAATATGTTTTTTATATATCCTAAACTGTTATAAGAAAATGCATATTCATTATTTAATTCTATTGCCTTATTAAAATCTTCTATACATTCTTTATACAATTTTACGGCATTATCAATATTATTTTTATTTCTTTCAAAATTTGCAATTTTAGTTCTTGCATATCCTCTGCTGTCATATATTTCGCTAATATCAGATTTTACTTTTATACCTTTATTGCAATATTCTATAGCTTCGTTCAATAATTCCAAAGCTTTATCGTAATTTAATTTTTTTAATTCAATATTTGCCTGTTTAGTTTTTGTAAAAGCTATTTGGTTATAAACAAGTATCTCATTAGGTTCTAATTCTATAGCTATGTTATAATCTTCTATTGCTTCCTCATATCTTTGTAAATTTAATTTAGTATAACCCCTGTTGTAATATGCCATAGAATAATTATTATCTAATTCGATAGCTTTATTATAATCTTCTATCGCTTCTTCGTATCGTTGTAAATTATATTTAGTTATACCTCTATTACTATATGCCATAGAATAATTATTATCTAATTCAATAGCTTTATTAAAATCTTCTATTGCTTCTTCGTATCGTTGTAAATTATATTTAGTTATACCTCTATTATTATATATCATAGAATTATTATTATCTAATTTGATAGCTTTATTGTAATCTTCTATTGCCTCTTCGTATCGTTGTAAATTATCTTTAGCTAAACCTCTATTATTATATATCATAGAATTATTATTATCTAATTCAATGGCTTTATTGTAATCTTCTATTGCCTCCTCGTATTGCTGTAAATCACATTTAGAATTACCCCTATTATAATATGCTTTAGAATAATTATTATCTAATTCAATAGCCCTATTATAATCTTCTATTGCTTCTTCATATCTTTGTAAATTATTTTTAGCTGAACCTCTATTATTATATGCACCAGAATAATTATTATCTAATTCGATAGCTTTATTATAATCTTCTATCGCCTCTTCATGTCTTTTTAATTCAGCTTTAGATACACCTCTACTGTTATATGCATTAGAATAATTATTATCCAATTCGATTGCTTTATTATAGTCTTCTATCGCCTCTTCATATCTCTGTAGATTATATTTAGTTATGCCTCTATTATTATATGCTATAGAATTATTATTGTCTAATTCAATGGCTTTATTATAATCTTCTATCGCCTCTTCGTATCTTTGTAGTTCGTATTTAGCTAAACCTCTATTAATATATGCATCAGAATAATTATTATCTAATTCTATTACTTTTGAAAGATATTCTATTGCTTCCCTATATTTCTTACTTTGATATGCTTGATAAGCTAAATTAAATTCGCTATTTATTTTTATATTTTTATCGTTTTGCTCTATTAATTTTTGCGTTTCAATCTTTATCGCTTCCAATGATTTTGCAGATTCTTTTTCAACTTGCGTTAATTGTTCCTTTGCTTCTTTTAAGATATTATTATTTACAAAAGCGCCTGCAAATGAAAATACTATCATAACTACAGATATAAATGCAAACCAAAAATTAAGCGTATCGGAGGATGTCTTTACCACTTCGCCCATTGAAACTTGCAAACTTTTCGTGTGAGTGTCTATCGCTCTTTCAAAACTTTTTTCCAAATCTTCTATTGAAGAATTTTTCAATATTATATTATTGGTTATAAATTTATTGCTTTCAATTTCGGTTAAAATAATATTTGTATAATATTCTTCTTTTGTAATAATTATATTTTCCAAAGGGCTTGTATATCTTTGCATTACTTTATCCAATCTATAAGATATATAAAGATTATGTATAAAATACAAAGCGCCGAATACAACCATCGACAATATAAATAATTTTATCATTAAATTATAACTATCTTTATTTTTATCGTATTGATTTTTATCATTCATAATAATGTCCAAA
>NZ_JBNMIZ010000089.1:0-10131 GCF_050873525.1 Brachyspira sp.
ATTATTATCCGCGTTAGAATAAATATTTTCAAATCTCGTCTGCTCGGCTACAAAATTTAGCGGAAGCCCGTCTATAATAGAACCGTTTCTATGTTTGGCGAGTATAACTTCCACTTGATTATTTCTTTCGTCTATAACCTCTTCGTCTTCTCTATTTGGTTTCTGTCTATGCAAAAACATAACCAAATCGGCATCCTGCTCTATCGAACCCGACTCGCGCAAATCGGAAAGTCTCGGTTTATCCTGCCTCTGTTCCACCGCCCGCGAAAGCTGAGCCAAAGCCACAACGGGAATATTTAATTCTTTTGCAAGCGCTTTTAATCCTCTCGATATATCGGCAATTTCCTGCTCTCTCGTTCCGTTTCTTCTCGTTTGAATATTGGAATGAATAAGCTGCAAATAATCAACTACTATAAGTTTCAAATCTATATTTTTACCAGAAGTTTTGCTCATTTCAGCAAATTTATATTTCATCTGCCTAGCTTTTCCGCGAATTTCCATTATAGTTAATTGGCTAGAATCGTCTATTAAAAGATTCGATTGAGATAAACTATTGAAAGTTTGCCCAAGTTTTGTCCATTCCTGCCTTTCCAAATCTCCCGAGCGAACTCTCGATAAATTTATTCTCGCCTTGCTTGAAATTAATCTTTCGACTAATTGCATTCTACTCATTTCCAAAGAAAAAAAACCTATTCCAAAACTCATAGTTTCCACATTTGTCATAACATGTTCTACTATATTAAGTGCGAAACTCGTTTTACCAACCGAAGGACGAGCGGCAAGTATAATCAAATCGGAAGGCTGAAATCCATGCGTCACTCTGTCAAGCCCAGTAAAACCCGAAGGCACTCCCGTAACGGCGCTTTTATGTTTCTTTCTTTCTTCAATAGAAGTTAAAGCCTCGTAAAGCAAATCTCTTATATGAATAAAATCGTTGTCTAATCTTCTTTGAGTGACTTCAAATATTTTTTTCTCGGCAAAATCGGCGACTTCTTTCGTTTCGGAGTCTTTCGATTCGTAGGCTGATTTTTCTATATCTTGAGCCGCAAGAATCAAATCTCTGAGTAAAGATTTTTCGGCAATTATTTCTGCATAATATTTCGCGTTTTGATAAAATGGAGTTCCGTCAATTATCCGCATCAAATAGGCTTCGTCATTTTGAAATAGTTTTTCAAATAAATCGTTTTCTTTCAAATATCTTAAAGCCGTTTCCCCGTTAATCGGAATATTTCTGTTATGCATTTCAATAACGCTTTCGTAAAGAAGACGATTTCTTTCGCTGTAAAAATCTTTTGAATTAATTTTTGATAAAGCTATTGATATAGCCTGCGGATTTTGAAGCATAGCACCCAATAGAGACTCTTCGGCTTCTATCGAGTAAGGCATATTATTCATTTTATAACCGCTATTTTAATTTAAGCTTCTTCGTTATTCGTTTTTGTAATTTCTTCGGTAATCGCTTCTTCCTGTTTAGATTCTGCGCCTTCCAAAGTTTCCATATTTACGACATTAATTTTTATATTGGCATTGACGCTATGATATAATTTAATTTCCACTTCATATTCTCCAAGCTCTTTAATATGCTTATCCATATGAACATCTCTTTTGCTTATATCAATTTCTTTTTCTTTCAAAGCGTCAACTATGCTCTGCTGACTAACCGAACCGTATAATTTTCCATTGTCCGCAACTTTAACGGGAATTACAACGCTTATGTCGACAATTTTGCCTTTAAGTATTTCCGCTTCCATTTTTCTTTTTGCTCTTTTTTTCTCCAAACTCTTTTGCATTTGAGCCAAAGTTTTCAAATTTCCAGCATTTTTTATTACGGCAATATTTCTTGGAATCAAATAATTTCTTGCATAACCGTCTTTTACTTTACATATATCGCCTTCATAACCCAATGATATAAAATCTTTCTTTAAAATAACTTCCATGACTTTCTCCTTGTTCCATTTGATTATATTATTTTTTTACTTTATCAATTTATTAAAACAAAATTATATCATAGATAGATTATAATATCAAGCGTCAATTTTAAGATTTATAATAATTTTATATTACATAAATTTACTTGCAATGTTATTTATATAGTAGTATCATATATTAATCAAAATAATTATGTTAAATATTAATGCGGTATTTATTTAAATGAATAAAAAAAATATAAAGAAAAATATAAAAATAAAGAAAAAATCTAAATTGAAAAGTTTTATAATCGGAGTTTTTGTTATAATTCTTCTTATAATTGCAATTTGCGGAATTGGAACGGCTTTTTTTGTCGGCGGAATTTATAGAGACTGGCTCGGCAGAAGAACTCAAAGCATGGCAATGCTCGAAGAATATTATAATATAATTGTCATTAGAGGAAATGAAAAAAGAATAAGATATTTTAATCCGCTCAATCCTTTCGGCGATTCCCCTCCGACAAGAATTTACGATAGAAATAATATATTGATAGGAGAGTATATGCCTCCGTCTTACGAAGTCGTTAATATTGACGATATTAATCCGCTTTTGGAACAGACTTTGCTTTTAATGGAAGACCAGAGATTTTACTCGCATCATGGAATTAATTATTTTCGTTCGGCTTATTTGGGAATAAAAACCATTCTATCGCGAAGAATTGTCGGCGGAGGTTCTACTCTCACTCAGCAGCTTGCAAAATTATTATTTACGAAAAGCGAAAGAACGATTGAAAGAAAATTATTTGAAATGTTTGCCGCAAAAGAAATTGAAGACAGATACAATAAAAAAGAAATTTTGGCGATGTATTTTAACACGGTTTATCTCGGAGACGGAAATTACGGATTCGAAGCCGCCGCAAATTATTATTTTCAAAAACCTTTAAGACAATGCAGATTATTGGAATACGCGATATTGGTTGGAATGCTCCCAAATCCAAGTTATTATTCCATAGTAAATAATCCAGACAATAGCAGAAAAAAAGTAGAGCAAATTCTTTCAAGACTCGTGAAAAATAATATTATAGATAGAGAAACAATGAGAGGAGAATTGGAATTATTTGACGAAGAATATACGAATATCAGCAAGCAAGTCAAAGGCTCGCAATGGAAAATGACGGTAAATAGAACGCCTTATGTAAACGAATATGTTAGGCAGGAACTTTTAAATTATTTTAATAAAGACGAACTCGCTTTATCGGGTTTAAGAATTTATACGACTGTAAACGAAAGATATTATAGAGCCGCAGATTTGGTAATGAAAGAAAAAATAAGAGGACTTCAAGCCTCCACTTCAAATAGAAGTTATCAAGGCGCTTTGGTTTCAATAGACCCGAAAGACGGCAGAATACTCGCTATGATTGGCGGGGACGGTTATACTTTGCAAAATCAATTTAATAGAGCGGTTCAGGCGAAAAGGCAGATAGGAAGCGCAATAAAACCGTTTATATATTTATACGCGTTCGAAGGCGGAGCGCAGCCTTTTTCAACGGTAATCGACACAAATTATACATATCCGCAGGGAGTGGGAAAACCTTCCTATTCTCCAAGAAATTATGACAGAAGATACAGAGGCGAAATGACATTGGAAACCGCTCTTGCAAAATCGATAAATACTATAGCGGTAAAATTATTAAACGATATAGGTTTGTCTTATTTTATAGAACATTCTAAAGAATTTTTTGGAGATAACGCTTATATACCGAACGCTTTGTCGATTGGACTTGGAACTATGGAAATGAGTCCTTTAGATTTGGCATCCGCTTACGGCGCTTTGGCAAATTACGGAATTAAATACGAGCCTTATATTGTCGATAAAATATTGGATATGAACGGAAGGGAATTAAGTGTCACGGCTTTGGCAGATAGAACTCCCCATAAAATAAGCGGAACTTCGCCATCCTCTTATTATTTTTTGAATACCACTTTACAAAAAGTTATCGCTCAAGGCGGAACGGCTTACAGAAGCGCGAGTTCTTACAATTTTAATTATCCTTCTTTTTCGGCAAAAACGGGAACGACAAGCGAACATAGAGATAATTGGTTTGCCGCATATAATGACGAAATAGCGACTATAACTTGGATTGGAAGCGATAGAAACGATGTTTTGCCGAATAATGTTACGGGAGGCGCGACTACGGCTTTGGCTACATTTCAATATTTGAATTATATAACTTCGGAAAATAAAAGAAAATTTAACTGGAATGTCCCAGACGATGTTTTTATAATAGAAATATGCCAAGAATCGGGACTTCCAAGAAATTATACATGCGTCAATACTAATCCTCTAACGGTTGGAGGAAATATAGATTTAAGTTCTCAATGTCCTATCGACCATATAAGAAGCGGAAGCAGAAGAATAGAAAATAATAATAAAACATATAACGAAACCAACGAAGAGGAAGAATTTTTTTATTATACTCCTTTGGAAGAGGAAAATAATTATAACGATAAAAATAATAGATATATACTTCCAGAAGAGATTATAGAAGACCCGAGTGTTGGGAATATAAGAAGTTGATAAACAGGAATTTTAAAAATGATTAAATTTTTTCAAAGTCAATCTACAGAAGCGAGACGCGATTTAATACTTCATGGTTCTATTAAGAATACTTTAATAATGCTTTCCATTCCTACTTTAATGATGGGTTTGGTTCAATCTATGGTTCCGCTTATGGACGGACTTTTTCTAAATAATGTGGCGGGAAGATTAATCGCAAGCAGTATCAATTTTGCAGAACCGATTATAAATATGATGACGGCATTATCGCAAGGTTTGGGCGTGGCGGCTATGGCGATAGTCGGGCAGTATAACGGACTCGGAGATTTTAAGAATGCCAAAAAAGTTTCCACTCAAATTGTAGTTTCTGGAATTCTATTCGGAATCGCTATGGGACCGACTTTATATATCGTAAGTATTTTGGTTTCAATGAATTTGCAGGAAGGAGTAAAAGAAAGCGTTTTTCAATATTTATCTTTATACAGTTTCGTTATGCCAATGACTTTTATGGCGGCAATTTATAACGGTTTGAAGAACGCTAGCGGTAAACCAGAGGCAACTTTTATAAGAATGCTTTTATTACTCGTTTTGAAAATAATATTTAATTTTATTTATGTTTATTTTTTGCAATTAAAAATTCTCGGAAGCGTTTTGGCGTCTTTTTCAACTTATTCTTTAATCAGCGTTTGGATGTATTACGATTTATTTATTAAAGAAAGCGAAGATAAACTTACTTTAAAAGGATTTAAATTCGATGTATCGATACTCAAACAGCTTATGGTTATAGGAATTCCTTCGATGCTTACGACATTTTTAAGCAATTTTGGATTTTTCCTAATCAATAGCGAAGTGGAAAAATACGGGCAGATTGTCCTAAACGGAAACGGAATAGCGAATAATATAACGGCAGTCTGTTTCAATATGCCCGCTGCTTTCGGTTCGGCGGTTACTACTATGGTAAGTATGAATATCGGAGCGCAATACGCTGAAAAAGCGAAAAAATCATGCTACATGGGAATAATGATGAGTATTATAACCTCGATTACTTTAATTGCAATAATTCTTCCTTTATCAAAATATATGACGGTTTTATTTACGCGAGATGTTGAAGATTTGGCAATCGCTAATGGCGCACTTCCAATATATGCTATGTCGATTATAGGTTTCGGCGTCACTATGGTAGTTCAAGGAGCTTTAATCGGACTCGGCAGAACGCGAGTTCCTTTATTTATAAGTATTTTAAGAATTTGGTTTTTTAGATATATATTTATATTGGCGACTTCGAGCCATTTGCATTACTGGTCTGTATTTTACGGAAATTTATTTTCAAACACAATGGCGGGAATAGTTACTTTTATAATAATTCTTAAAACTCCTTGGCGTTCGGTTATAAATATGAATACTCAAAATATATTTATTTTAAGAGCGAAACTTTTTTCCGACAGAGTAAGCGCCGCATTGTTTCCTAAAAATATCGGCAAACGAAAAGATTATAATATCAAAATGAAAGGCAGATTAAAAAATATTAAAGATTCTTCAAAACTCGAAAAATTCATGAAAAGAGAAGAAGAAAAAGCGCAAAGAATTAAAGAAAGAGAAGAGAGAATAGAAAAGAAACGGGAAGAAAGAGATTTGGAAATGGAAAGATACGCAAAACAAATCGAAGAAATAAAAGAAAATCGAAAAAAGATGCATGACGAAAGAAAAAAATATTTGGAAGAGAGAAAAAAAGAAAAAGAAGAGAAAAAAATCAGAGATAAAGAAAAACTTAAAGAGCGTAGAGAAAATAGATTGAAATTGAAAGAAGAGAGAAAAATTGCTCGTCAGAAAGAAATTTTGGAAATTAAAAATAAAAATAAAAGAGATAATAATGATTAAAAAAACTTTGATATTGCTTATAGCGGGAAGCTCGAGAAGGTTCGGCGGAAAAATAAAAAAACAGTTTGTAAAAATAAATAATAAACCGCTTTTTATTTATACTTTGGAGGCAATGCTAAAATTCAAATTCGATAATATTATAATAGCAAGTTTGAAGGAAGATTTAAATAATATAAAAAAAACTATTAGTAAAAATTTATTAAATAGCGAAAATATTCATTATGTCGAAGGCGGAAGCGAAAGAGTTTATTCCGTTTATAACGCGATGAAATTCATAAAAGAAGATAATATTAAAACGGATTTTGTTTTTATTCATGACGGAGTTCGTCCGATAGTTTCAAAAAAAGAAATTAAAGAATTATATGAAATGGTTATAAAAAAAAATGCAGCAATTTTGGCTTCCAAAGTTGTCGATACAATAAAAAAAATCGATTCAAAAAAAAATATTGTCGAAACGATAGACAGAAATTTTCTTTACAGAGCCGCTACTCCTCAAGCGTTTAATTTCAAAAAATATATAACTGCGATGGAAAGATATATGAACGATAGAAAATATAAAGAAAGATTAGGAAAAAAAATAGCCACAGACGATGCGGAAATTTACAGCGCTTATGCGGGGAAAGTTACGATAGTGGAATGCTCGGCAAATAATATTAAAATCACTAATAAAGAAGATTTGAATTTGTTTTTGAATTTATTATAAAAAAAGAGCCTGCCCTAAACGAGCAAGCCCAAGTTTCAAAAACAAATTATAAAATTTTATCTCTAACTACACTTATTGCAACCATCCGTTTTCAGCTTCCGCCATAATAAATCTAAAGTTATAACTATTTAAATCTCTAGAATGGTTAATTTTCGCATCCAATTTTGCATAATATTCGCTTGGATTTTTGCCTATGAAATATGATGCATTTTTTCTATAGTTATTGTCCGTTGTGCTGTAATATTCGTCCACTCCGAATTCGTAGCTGAATATAAAGTCATATCTATCGTCAAATGTTGCGTAACCTACATTCATGAGTATGATAGACAAATCTCCTTCTTCACGATTATGAGTGGCTCTCATAAACTCGTTAAGGTTCTTATTATCATGTTTACCATAACCTTGTCGTCCTTCGGAATTATTGTTATCTTTGTTTAACAGAGTTTTATAAAGCCCGCCTATAGTCCAAACATCGGATGCCTGTCCCGTGTTGTCTTGGTTGTATTTTACTATTACTCCTCCAACGAATTCTTTAAGTTTTATTCCGTTCGCATAATTTCCAGAATGAACTATATCTGCATTATTGTCGAAATAATAATAGTTTCCTTCTTTAGGATTCGTTTGACGATTATCGCCGTCTCTTATAATCCATCTTATGTTATCGTTACTACCACTTCTTGCCACATGCTTTTTCCATATATCATTCAAACTATTGGTATCCAAATAGCTTACAACTAAATAATTTCCTTCCCAAGTAACACAAGGAGCGTATATTTCATATTTTGTGTCTTCAGGAAAGTCTTCAGATGTAGGCGGAATTGGTTTAGTCTCAGTAGGTATATCCTTTTTATAATCCAAACCCAAAGACGGCAAATCTGTAGTTAAAGGTCCAGTTTTTCCTGGGTCTGGTTCTGGTATCGGAGTAAACCCGCCGCTGCTGCTACCGCTAATATCTTCTGCATTTCCGCAGGCAACTATACCTACGATGCTAAATATAGCTATTAATAAAATAACAGCTATTCGTTTTGAAACTTTCAATGATTTTGTGTTAATCATAATTAACTCCTTATTTTAGTTAAATTATAGGTTGTTTGAACCTTACACTAATAGTATAACAAATTTTTTAGAAAAGTCAAGAAAAAAATTCTAACTTTATTAAAAAAAATAATAAATTTATAATAAAGTAATGAAATTATGAATAATGCAAGCGAATTTGTGAAATAAGTTGACATAATTTCTATGTCATTGCGAATATCTTTAATAATTCCGTCATTGCGAGGCATTGGAAATGTCGAAGCAATCAACTATTAATAAAGTTAAATTTTAAAATAAAATTTTATTAATTTTGGATTAATTGCCAACGATGGACTTTAGTCTCGCATTTTTGCAAATGCTCGTAATGACAAATAAAAATAAAGTTGCAATGACAATGCATTTCATAATGAAATTTTTTTTAATTTTTTAGTCGATAAAAAACTACTTCAAATTAATCACAGTTCTATATAAAAAATCTCTTCTCTCTGTCGCGTATTTTGTTCTCGGATAGGCTGGATATTCTTCTATATATTGATTATAAATTTGATAAGCCTTGTTAAAATCTCTCACATTATTATTTCCTCTTTCGTATATTTCGGCAAGAAGAAGCAAAGCGTCTGGTTTCTTACTAAATTTATCATTTGCGCTTAATGATTTTTCAAGAATATTCACTCCGTCCGATATTTTTCCAATTCTTTTCAAACTGTCGGCTATTTCGTATGAAGCGTTTCCGTAAATAGGAGTTTTTGCGTATTTATTTATAACTTCGTTAAAATAATTAATCGCTTCTTCGTTATTATTTTCCGACTTTCTAACTATTCCCATAGAATATAGCGCCGCCGCCTTTTGATTATTATTCGCGTTATTCAAATCGTAAGCCTTTTTATACATATCGAAAGCGTTCGCATAATCTTTATTATTATTGTAAATATCGGCGATTCTAAAATGACTGTAAACGGAATATTTTGAATTCGGATATTGAGAGATAATATTGCTATAATTATTAACTGCGTTCGAATAATCTTTTATATTTTTCAATTCTTCCGCAGAATTAAATAAAGTTAAAGTCTCTGGACTTTCGTTTCTTCTCGCAAAAGAATTTGCAGAAACATTATTATTAGTAATTGAAATTTGACTTAAGCTATCGGCTATACTAATATTATTATCGTTATTAGCAATTATATCTTTTTCCGCATCCAGTAACATTGCGTTTGTATTTGTAGAATTCCCATTTGAAATGCTATTTGTAACATTAATCGTATAAATATATCTTCTTATAACATTTTCTTCGTTATCGACTTGAAAATTCAATTTTGCGACTCCAGATGTTAAAGTCGTAAAAGTCAAAAAGCTGTTCGTCTTATCTCGCGTAAATCTCACAAAATCCAAATTAGTCGAATAGCTCGTTATACGAATATATCTGTCAAAATTCGTGGCGTTTAATCTTATCGAAAAAAGAGTATTATTAGCCAAATCTACAGTTTTTATAAAATCGCTTTCCAAAGGTCCGCCTTTAGTTCTGTTTATAGTTTCGTTCGTTATCACTTGATTATCGGGATTAACCGTTATCGTATTTTGAGCGAAAACAGAAGTAAACATAATTAAATTAATAATAAATAAAAAAATTTTAAGTCGCATAAATATCTCCTATTGCTGATTTTTCTTTATTTTTTGAATTTCCACATAATTTTTTGAATATTCTATTTGTTCCATATCCAAATTGCCTCTTGTCGAAAGCATCTCGCCTTTAATAATTTTTTCTTCGTCCTCTTTCATACTCGGTACTGCCATAGAATTTTCTTCTTCAGGGCTTAAATGAACTTCTTTAGATTTACTATTTAATCCAATTAAAATTCCAATCAATACGGTTAAAATAAGCCATGCCGAAATAACGACTCCAAAAAATAAAGTTCTTTTCGTTTTATAATAATTTATAAAAAAATCTTTAATTTTATCAATTATTGCCATTTATAATTTTTCCTTATAAAAAATTTAAAATACAATTTAAAATAAAAAATGACTTAACATAATATTCGTAATATTTATTATAG